>JAJQHP010000097.1 GCA_021199695.1 Clostridiales bacterium | reverse complement strand
ATTCCAAATATGCCGCTGAATATTCACCATTTGGCTGCATATTCATCTTTTTATTCATCCGCCGGGGCGAAGGGCGCGCCCAGTCCACCCTCCAGGGTGTCCGCCACCCCCTGGCTGTCACCGCAGTAGAGCACGATGCAGTCCTCCGCCAGATAGAGCCGGATGGGGGCCACGTAGTCCACGACCATGGCGACGGCCTCTCCGTCCTCCTCTGTTTCCATGCTGAACAGGGAGGGGTCGGCAGTATCAAAGCCTCCCGCCACCTCCGCCGCCCGCTGGCTGTCGGCATAGTGGAAGATCTGTACCGTACCCAGGCTGTCGCCGGTCCCGGCGTCCTCCCCCTCCGGGTCGTCCTCCTCTGCCGATGGATAGACTGTGATCGTATCCACCCAGTCCGCCCGATAGAGATTGTCCTCGCCGTTCAAGGTTGTCTCTATCCGGAAGTCTGCCTGGCTCAGCAGTTCCTCCACCTGGGCAGTCACGTCGGTTTCCGTGGCGGTCTCGTCGCCGCCGTCTGTGGATTCCTCCGGCGTCTCGTCGGTGGGTGTTTCTGTCTCTGATTCTGATTCGGTTTCAGTTTCCGTCTCGGGTGCTTCCTCCGCTGTACTGACGGTTTCGCCGTCGGTTTCCGACACATAGTCAGTGACATATTCCTCTGCGCACCCGGTCATTAGGGCGGACAGCAGGGCAAGGGTCAGCAGAATGACAGTCAACCTTTTCATGGCTGTAAGCCTCCTTTTCGGTGTTCTAACTCTTATACGCATTGGAACCACAAAATGCTGCAAATAACGTCTATTTTTCCCGGTGCAGGGCCAGACATTCCTCCAGCTGGCCCTCCAGCTCCTTCACCGCCCACTCCGGACCGGTGAGCTGAATCCCCGGTCCCAGGCCGAACAGCCAGCCGAAGAACTGCTGGCTCACCGCCAGATGGACCATACAGGTGAAGTGTTCCGGGCCGTCCGGGGCCATGCTCAAATCGGCCCCGAAGCGGTCGATGAGGATGTCCGCCATCCGGTTTTCGCACCGCAGGGTCACGTCCGCCTCCCGGCCCCGGAACATTCCGAAGTGGAGCCGGGTATAAGCTCCCAGATCAAAGGAGCGATAGGCGTCGCCACCCTCCCGGGGCCGGTCGGTCTGGGTCAGGGACACCATTTTGTCCACCCGATAGTGGCGGATCTCCCGGGAGCGACCGTCATAGGCCACCAGATAGTAATTCTCGTCGCTGCGCAGAAGGGCATAGGGGCTGACCTGATACCAGCTCCCGCCGTGCCGGAGCACCTTCTGTCGCTCCCGGTCGTACTTGTAGTACCGGAAGCGCACCTGTCGGTCGTCCCCGATGGCCTGGTGGAGAGCGTCGATGGAGTAGTAAACGCTCTCGTTCAGGCTCTTCACCCGTCCAGCCACATAGACCTGTCGTTGCAGCTCCCGGGCGTGGTGGACGGAGGTGAGCCGCTCCAGCTTTTTGATGAGCTGGCCGCTCTTACCCGCCGGGATAAACCGGGAGGACTGGACCGCGTCCACCAGCAGCTTCAGCTCCGCCAGCTGGAAGTCCCGCTCCCCCAGAAAATAGCCCCGGCCCCGCTGGAGCTGGATATCATACCCCAGCGCCCGGAGGGCGTCGATGTCATCATAGAGGCTCTTCCGCTCGGCGGCAACGCCCCGTTCCTGCAGCATTTGGAGCAGCCGGGGGCCGGAGACAGGATGCTCCTCGTCGCTCTCCTCCTGTAAAATTTGCAGCAGGAGGAGCAGCTTGTTCTTCTGATGGGCATTTTTGGGCATGGGGGTCTCCTTTCCAGGTCGGGACGGTCTGTTTCCACCCCTATTGTATCGTAAGGGAGAGAAAAAGTAAATCCGGGCGGCGTTCTAAATCCGCCCGTTCCCGCATAGACTGATACCGCTTGCGTGGCGTGGGAATCCCGGACGAGCCACGGCGGAGGGGAGGCGAGGCGGATGGGCCGGAAGGGACAGGGCCGCCGTCTGCGGCGGCTGACCGCCCTGGCTGCGGCGGCGGGAGCGGTGTGGCTGATCGCCCATCCGGGGACGGTGGCCGAGATGGGGACCGCCCTGGTTCAGGCTCTCAACGTCTCCGGTCTGCTCTCCCAGGCCGTCAGCGCAGAGCTGGGGGCGGACGCCTCGGAAGATATTTCTTTGGAGCAGTCCATTCTGGAGGCCCTTCCCCAGACGGTTCAGGAGGAGCAGCCAACGGAAACGATCGCTCCCGTCGTTGAGGAAGAAGAACCGGAAGCGCTCCTGGAGACGGAGGAGACAGCGCCGGAGGAGGATACGGAGCCGGCAGAGGAAGCCGTCCCCGTCTCCGGTCTGCTGGAGGCTCCCCTGGAGGAGGAAGCCGGGGAGGGGACGGAGGAGACAGCCGAATCTATCACCCCGGCGGACGCCTCCCTGCTGGAGCTGACCAACCGCACGGACGGCATCGAGGTGGAGCTGTCGGACTATCTGGAGCGGGAGCTGACCCTGACCGTCTCCCGTGAGGGGCCGCAGATCCTCATTATGCACACCCACGCCACCGAGGCCTACACCATTGCCGCCGGGGACGAGTATGTGGCCTCGGACACCGCCCGCACGACAGATGAGAACTACAACATGATCCGGGTGGGAGAGGAGATGAAGGCGGTCTTTGAGGAGTTGGGGCTGTCCGTCGTCCACGACACCACATTGTACGACTATCCCAGCTACACCGGCTCCTACGCCCGTTCTCTGGAGGGCATCAATAGCTATCTGGAGCAGTATCCCACCATCTCTGTCGTCCTGGACGTCCACCGGGACGCCCTCATCGCCGATGACGGCACGGTCTACAAGCTGACGGACACGGTGGACGGGGAGACGGTGGCTCAGGTCATGCTGGTGGTGGGCACCGACGACGGCGGGCTGACCCACCCCAACTGGGCGGAAAATCTCGCCCTGGCCACCCACATCCAGGCCCGGCTGCTGGGCATCGACGCCGGGTTCCCCCGGCCCATCAATCTCCGCTCTCAGCGGTTCAACCAGCACATGACCGTCGGCTCCCTCCTGGTGGAGGTGGGCACCAGCGGAAACACCCTCCAGGAGGCCCTGGCCGGGGCCAGATTGTTCGCCCGGGCGGCGGGGGAGGTGTATCTGGAGTGCATGGAGAGCGGATAAATCCGCAACAATTCACTTGCCCCCATCCCCTTCCGGCGGTATAATAATTCCAGGAAAATCCGGAAAGGGAGGGCCTCCCCATGGCATACACGAAAATCTCCGCCGCCGTGGTGGGAAAGAAATACCGTTCCGCCATTGCATCCTACCGCCGCCAGCTGTCGGACGGCAGTCTCCGCCTGAGCTTTGAACAGGAGGCGGACGCCTATTTCCGCCGGTGCGCCCTGGGCATCTGGGCCGCCGGGGGCGGCGAGCTGACGGACAACCACGTGGACGCCTACAATGCCATCTGCTCCGGCACGAACCGGCCCGCCCAGGTGCTGTATCTGGAGCTGTGCGCCGCCGTGTCCTCTGCGCCCGACTTCCAGCCCCCCGGCTTTTTCAGCCAGCTCGTGGCCGCCGACCGGGGCAGCGGGCGGGACCGGACGGGGCAGTTCTGCGACCTGTGCCAGCTGGTATTTCTCCTGCTTGCGGCGGTCTATGACCGGCTGAATACCGCCGCTGCCAACTGCGCCCGGGCCTATACCGACCGTCTCCGCCAGGCGGCGGGACAGCCGCCTCAAAACCCCTCCGCCCCTGCTGACGACGGCGCGCCTGACCAGGGCGGCACTACGAAAAACGCCGTCGACGCCGCCGCTCAGGGTGGGGCGGACACCAAGGCGGAGCAGGAGGCCCAGCCGGAGGAACCTCAGCCCACCCTGGAGGAGCTGATGGCGGAGCTGGACAGCCTGTGCGGTCTGGAAAAGGTGAAAAAGGACGTGCGCAGTCTGGTGAACCTGGTCAAAATCAGAAAGCTCCGGGAGGAGCAGGAGCTGCCCGTCCCTGCCATGAGCCTTCATCTGGTGTTCATGGGCAACCCCGGCACCGGAAAGACCACCGTGGCCCGTCTGCTGGCGGGCATCTACCGGGCCATCGGGGTGCTGCCCAAGGGCCAGCTGGTGGAGGTGGACCGCTCCGGCCTGGTGGCGGGGTATGTAGGCCAGACCGCTATCCAGACCCAGAAGGTGATTCAGTCCGCCATGGGCGGGGTGCTGTTCATCGACGAGGCGTATTCCCTGGCCAGTCAGCCGGGTACCAACGACTTCGGTCAGGAGGCCATCGACACCATCCTCAAGGCCATGGAGGACCACCGGAAGGAGCTGGTGGTCATTGTGGCGGGGTACTCCAACCTGATGATGAAGTTCATCCACTCCAACCCCGGCCTGGAGTCCCGGTTCAACAAGTATATCTACTTTGACGACTACACCGGCCCGGAGCTGGACGAGATCTTCCGCTCCGTCTGCCAGAAAAACGGCTACCAGGTGGAGGACGCCCTGAAGGAGCGGCTTCCCGGCTTTTTCCAGACTCTGTATGACGAACGGGACGAGAACTTTGGCAACGCCCGGGACGTGCGCAACCTGTTTGAAAAGCTGGTGTCCATCCAGTCCGACCGGGTGGCCCAGCTGGAGCATCCCACCCGAGAGGATCTCATGACCATCACCTGCGCCGACTTTGACCAGGCGGAGCAGGAGGAAGCATAAAATATTCAGGGGGGCGCGCCTTGCGGTGCGCCCCCTGATGCTTTCGGGAGAGAAAGATGGGAATGGCGATCATCCCGCTGCCGCCGGCATTCCGGTCCGGCTGTTCCAGGCGTAGACCGACTGGAGCACCAGCCAGACGACGCCCACCAGGAGGATGCTGTCCCAGCGGAGCCAGCCCATCAGGTTTGCAATGACCACAGCCAGCCACAGCCCCAGACAGGTGTAACCCCCCGCCTGATAGGCCCGGGTATCCCGCCCGGTAGATCTGGAGCTTCTCCGCCTCGTCGCAGCTTTGCAGCCACACCTTCTGGAAGTTGAACTGGTAGACGGAGCCCTGCTTTTCAGTAGTATGAAACGCTGGCTCATTTGTTTATGGACCCGGTCCCGGGCTTTGTCCGGAGCTCCGCCCGTTCACAGATAGTTATAGAGCTGTATCTCGCAGATCACACCGGTCGAGTCAAAAAACACTTCGATATAGTAGATGTCTGCCCAGCAAACATAGGTATCCCCGGACGGCTCAAACGAGACGTCCCCAACGGTGTCCAGGGAATACGATCCCATTTTCAGGAATTCCTGCCTTGTCTGTCCCACATAGGCTCCGCAGATCGTATATTGGGAATTCGTCAGCGTCAGTGCGGTGCAGGAGCCCTGACCGGAATCCGAAAATTCGACATCCACGCCGGGTCCTGAATAGCAATAGGTCGTATAGAATGCAATCTCTCCCCCCATGCCGCTCTCCTCCATCGCCTCTTTAAACTCAGCATCCGGTTCCTCCGTGGCATAATAGGTCAGCTGACCGGAAAAAGCCTGGTTGAACGCATCATAGCTTGACAGAAGGGGATAAAGCTCCGTGCGGAATACGTCCAAATCCAGGGCGTCCAGAGAAATTTCCCAGGTCGTATCATCTGTAAAGGGGATCGTCACCTCAACGCGGGGAACCGCGTCCCCATAGTTATAGTAGAAGCACAGGCCCTCCTCGCAGAGCGTATAGGCGGTATACTCCTTTACCGTGCTCAGTTCATGTTCATAGTTCGTCGAGGATTCGATCCCCGCGTCATCCAGGTAATATTTGATAGCGTTGTCCCTCTGCTGATCGGTACCGGCCAATATATCAAGATAGGTAAGCGACTCCCCTGTGTGCAGGTCCCAGTTGACCCCCTCTTCGCTGCGGTAGATGTGGGCGCCGCCCGTCCAATATTCATAAGTCTCCTTAATAGAGATCGCGCCGTTTCGGTTGTAACATACCTCTGCCGTCAGATTTTCGTAGAAGGGAAGCATATCCTCATCCATGACGCCGCCCCTATCATCGGCCCATTCCTGATAGGCGTCCTCCCCGTCGGCGGGCATGCTGTTTTTGTATGCGCTGATCTTTTCGCTATACCGCTGATTCAGCAGACTTGCAACGGCGGAGTTTCCAAGGAAGTACGGATACGTTACGGTATGTTCGTAGTACACGCTGCCGTCCCCACGACAGGCGCAGATCTCCTCCTCCCGCATCTCATATTCCAGACGGTCCACTACAGTCGGCGTCATGACGATCTCGCCTGCGTCCACGTCCTCCTGGGCATCCACGCTGACCGTGAATTCCACTGCATCGTAGCCGTCCATCTCAATTTGGACGGTGTAGGTGCCCCGTGGGAGCTCTGCCTCAAATGCGCCGTTTTCATCGGAGGTCAGCGTTTCAATCAGACTTCCGCCTTCATCGATAATCGACATTGTTGCACCACTAATTGGAGTCGTGCCATCAGACGCATCCACCACTGTCGCATAAAAAGATCCCTTTGAACTTTTTACACCCGTGCGTATGGACAGACTGTCTGCCGCACCATCGCTGTCTTTTATGCGGAGCGTGAAGATCGTCATATAGACCTCTTCTTCGTCCTCAACTGTTATAGTAACCGTATAGTAATTTTTCTCTTCCAAATCAATAGAATCTGGATTGATCTCAAAAGTTTCATCCTCATACTCGGCAGACACAGTAAAATCGGTGATCGGCTGTCCAGCTTCATTTAGGACGGTGAGAGTTGCCCCCGGTGCGACTGTGTACTCTGCCCCGTAATTGTATATATTCACTGTCTGATTTGATGAAGATTCGCCGACCTCAAGCGTCAGTGTCTGCTCTTTTTCAGAATTGGCATTATCTATTATGGTTACTGTATAGGTGCCATCTTTCAATTCTATCGCAAACAAATCTGTGGTATCCCATAAATAAGTGGCATCATAAGCACCGCCGTTTAGTAGGCCTTCAAAAAAGTATCCTTCCTTTGTGATTGTGATGGTATAGTCGTCATAGGGATTTCCCTCGGAATCCTTTACGGCAATCGCTACCTGGTTCCCCACATTCCATGTGCTTCCAATTCCAACTTCATTAAATGTCCATTTAATACATTCCATTTGTGCACTGGTCAAATCCATACCGGAACCGGCCTGCAGAACCAACTGACGAACATTATAGAAATCGCAGTCGGCAGGAAACATTAGCATCGCTCTGTACCACAGCTCCGCCAGTTCATCGACTGAAAGCGCACCAACCCCATTATTGCCTGTCCACATCAGATAGGCGGAATGAGAGATGATAGTAGAATAGGTGTATTCATCTACTGGGAGAATGGTGAATTTATAACCGCTTCCATCCCAGCTTACCTTATTATGGGTATTTTGAGGATTGGCGATATCACGATCTACCTTGAGCAATAAAAATATATCTGCATCTTGTGTTATCCTCCAATCTGGGTCCTCCCAACCATTCAGCTTACACTCAACCAGACAGCCAAAAATATCAGAAAAACCTTCTTCAATAGCCTTGCCAAAATCGGAACTCAGTTTGCCAATATATGATATCATAATGTAATGGGCATACTCATGAGCTAAAACATCAATATCTGAAGTCCCGGTAACTGAGCCAACGGAGATAAGGCCATACTTCCCTCCATCTATTTCAGCTACTCCTCCCATTGCACTCATGCCAAGGTCATCACCATCCCTGTAATTAGCGCAGATGGGGTAAATATTATCTATGCCCCAATTTTCATATGTATCATAAATCCTTGACAGCGTACTCAGATAATTTACAGCATCATCTGGGAATACAGCCTCTCCATTGGCGTTTGTCTCATTTGAAAAAACGGATTCTCCGAGTGTATGTTTACTGCCTGATGTCCCATCTAAATCAAAAACACGAATCTTACGTTCCCTGTCGAAAAGATAATATGTGTCTTCATTCTCATCACCCACGGCAGCATCCACTGCGACTGTTCCGGATGAATTTGTCCCTGTAATGGATGCATTAGACAGAGTCTCGTAAGCCAGCAGCACCTCCCCATCGTTGGCATCCAAAATGACCGTGTACAACTCCCCGTCGAGCGAGGCAGACAGTTCGTATGCCAGGTGCGTCTCCTCGTCATACAGATCGTAGATGACCAGCGCATCATCGGAGGCCTCCTCCAGAGAAACCTCGCCGCTCAACTCCAGCTCCTCCACCGCATAGGCCGAGAGGCTTTCCTCCAGCTCCGTCTGGGTGACAGAGGGCGTAAAGCTCAAGCCTTCATCCACGTCCGCCACATTCCCGACCAGATTGAGCGCCTCACCGTTTTCATCAGCCAGCACAACGACTGCCCTGCCATACACAGGGTATCCCTGATAGTACTGCTGCAAACGATAATAGGAGTCTCCGTATGCCTCTGTGGTGTTCAGCGGTTCCAGCTCCTCCATGGCATTTTGCAGACCCAGCGATTCCGCAGCGTCCTGAGCTGCCAGAATCGCAGTCGCCTCATCCGTTACCGTCCTGTCGGTAAACGTATCGTCCAAAATCAGCAGATTGTCGTAGGACGCTTCCTCACCGGAGTCTGCCTGCGTGGACTGATAGACAAAAATTCCGCCGACCACGCCTCCCACAGCAAGCGCCAGACACAGCACAACGATCAGAGCGATCTTCCAGCCCTTCCTCTTCCGCGCAGGCGGCTTTGTCTTCGGGTCCAGCGGAGTACCGCACGCCTCGCAGCGGCGGGCGCCGGACGGCAAAAAGCTGCCGCAATTCGGGCAGAGCGTGCCGTCAAGCCTGAATCCGCATTTCCCACAAAATTTTGTATTTTTCGGCCGTTCTGAGCCGCAGTTTGGACATCTCATGATCTTCCTCCTGTCCTCATGCAAAAATTTCCATTGCATTCTTTCGGCTTCGATTTCGCCCGTTTCCGGGAATCCCGCTTTTTCTCTGCCGAAAATAAAGTGAACCGGGCATGGCCTGCAGCTCGCCGTCCCGGGTATACCTCCGGAAACTGCCGGCACAGGCGTTTTCCTCATCGCAAATCCCCTGTTCACCAAAAAGCAGACCGTTTATTTATACATTATATAACATATCACCAGATGAATCAATAAAGTAAATAGCACATGGAATCTATTTTCCTGCGCTGTCGAATGATATGACCCCGCCGGTCCAAGCGCACCCCTTCAGTTATGGAACGAACCCACCACGGTAGCTGTGGGGCCGACGGGACATTTCGGGCAGGGCGCGTCATACTTTTGCGCCGCGAATTTCTTCTCTTTTGCCCTGCCGGTTTTACAACTCCTTCCTGCGCCGGGCTTTCTGTGCAAATCGATCCATGGAGAATCTTCTGCCTTTGTGTGGTTTTGGATGGCGTTTAAACGATCACACATTGGTTTGCGCTTCTCGATTGTTTCTCCCCTGGTTGTGGGCCGCATCATTTTAGCGCATATGTCAAATTTCGAGGGAGAATCATCTTTGTCCATTTGTCAATGATGTGAGACCGAGAAAAGGGAAAGCGTTTATTCGTTAG
>JAJQHP010000048.1 GCA_021199695.1 Clostridiales bacterium | reverse complement strand
GGGCGGAGCAGTCCGGCTTTATGATGTCGGTAGGCTACGATATGTACCTCAAGCTGCTGGAGGAGGCCGTCCTGGAGGAGCGGGGGGAGAACCCCACCCGCACCGAGGAGGTCACAGCAGACCTCACCGTCTCCGCCAACATCCCCGAGTCCTACATCCCCTCCACCGAGGAGCGGATGGACTTCTATCGCCGCATCGCCCGCATTCGCACGGAGGCGGACGCCGACGACATGGTAGACGAGCTGATCGACCGCTACGGCGAGCCGCCTAAGGCGGTGAACAACCTGATCTCGGTGGCCCTGCTCCGGGCCGCTGCCGCCGAGGTGGGCTTTATCGATGTGAGCCAAAAGGGGAACGTGGTCAGCTTCACCCTCCGGGAAGCAGACCTTCCCGGGGTGGCCCGGCTGTGCGGCATCCCCCTGTTTAAGGGACGGCTGCTGTTCTCCCCCGGGGAGCGGATCGTCCTCTCCCTGCGCCTGCGGCCAGAAGAGAACGCCCTGGCATGGTCCCAGCGCCTGGTAAAGGAGTACGCCAAGGTACGGGAGACCGAACGTCCAACCACCTGATAAAACACCGCCGTCCGAAAGGCTTTGCCTTCCGAACGGCGGTGTTTTGTCTTTTTGTCCTTACTGTATGAGGGGGAACACCGGCTTCAGCGCGGGATAGATCTTTCGATACTGCTGATACCGTGCCTCGTACCGGGCGGCGATCTCCGGGTCCGGCTCCACGGTGTCCACCACCTTCACCAGGGCGTCGCAGCAGACCTCCACCGAGGGATACTCCCCGCAGGCCACAGCGGCCAGCATGGCTCCGCCCATGCCCGGCCCCTGCTCAGACTCCAGGATGTCCAGCTTGACGTTGAGGACGTTGGCGAAAATCTTCCTCCACAGTGGGCTCTTGGCCCCGCCTCCGCAGATCTTGCTCCGCTCAATGGTGATGCCCAGGCTCCTGGCCACTTCAAAGGAGTCCCGGATGGCGAAGGCGACCCCCTCCAGCATGGCCTGGGTCATGTCCGCCCGGGTGGTGTCCATGGTCATGCCAATGAAGGTGCCCCGGGCGTCGGTGTCGTTGATGGGGCTGCGCTCGCCCATCAGATAGGGGAGAAAGTAGACGTGATTGTTGCCCAGCTTATCGTCGGTGATGGGGGCCTGGTTGGCGGCGTAGTCGCCGGTACCAATAATATCTTCCATCCACCACTTGTTGCAGCTGGCGGCGGAGAGCATACAGCCCATCAGGTGATAGTGCCCGTCGGCATGGGCGAAAGAGTGGAGGCCGTTATACTGGTCTACGCCGAACTTTTTCGAGGAGATAAAGATGGTGCCGGAGGTGCCCAGGGAGATATTGCACTTGCCCTCGCCCACGGTGCCGGTACCCACGGCGGCGGCGGCGTTGTCCCCGGCTCCGGCGGCCACGACAACATCGGGGGAGAGGCCCAGAATGGCGGCCATCTCCGCCGTCAGCGTCCCCACCGGCTGATAGCTCTCGAAGATCTGAGCCATCTGCTCCTCCCGGACGCCGCAGATGTCCAGCATCTCCCGGCTCCAGCACTTATGCTCCACATCAAAAAGCAGCATCCCGGAGGCGTCGGAGACGTCGGTGCAGTGGACGCCGGTGAGACGGTAGGCCAGATAGTCCTTTGGCAGCATGATTTTATCAATGCGGGCGAACTTCTCTGGCTCGTTGCTGCGCATCCACAGCAGCTTGGGAGCGGTGAAGCCGGCAAAGGCAATGTTGGCGGTGAGGGCACTGAGCTTCTCTCTGCCGACCACGTTGTTGAGATAGTCTACCTCCTTGGAGGTGCGGCCGTCGTTCCACAAAATGGCGGGACGGATGACCTTGTCATTTTTGTCAAGCACCACCAAGCCGTGCATCTGTCCGCCAAAGCTGATGCCCGCCACCTCGCTCCGGTCTACATCCTGGATCAGCAGCTGAATCCCGGCAATGGTCTGTGCCATCCAGTCCTCCGGGTTCTGCTCCGACCAGCCGGGATGAGGGAAGGAGATAGGGTACTCCCGGGAGACGATGTTGACGATCTTACCGTCTCCCCGCATCAGCAGCAGCTTCACAGCGGAGGTCCCCAGATCGATGCCGATATAATACATAAGACAGCGCTCCTTTACGCAGATGATTTCGTATTGCCCCCAGTGTAGCGCAAACTGCGCAGAAGGACAACGACAATTTTTCGATTTTTGAGTGATTTTGACGAGGAGTTGCCGGGAGGAGCCTGGGGAGAGGGTCTGCGCCTGGTGCGTGGATGCCGTTTTGATGTCTGCCGGCAACGGTTTTGACGGGAAAGCGGTATAGCATATCTGTGTCGGGAGGAAAAATTGTAAGAAGTATTCAGAATTCAGAGCGTCACGTTTTGGAGAGGCCGAGCGTCATATAAAGTAGGAGAGCTATTTAGACCGGCTCTGCCGTCTGACCGAGACACACTGCAACGAGAGGGGAGAATGAAAATGAAACAGATGCTCAAAAACTGCTTGACCGTGCTGCTGGTGCTGGGCGCAGCGCTGGTCTTTTCCCTCCAGCTCCGGTGGCTGGACCAGAAGGGGGCCTCCCGGTACAGTGAGCGTATGGAGCAGATGCATACCGTCACCTCCCAGCCGCTGAAAGGCGACGATCTGACAGAGGGAAAGGGACAGACAGATATTGGCGGGGACATTGTGAACGGGTTGCTGACAAACAACTGACAAATCCGGATATGGGAAAAAGAAAAACCTGAAACCAGTGCGGTTTCAGGTTTTTTTCGCATGACCTGCGTCTGGGATTTGGACCCCGGAGCCCCTGCTGCGGAAATTTCCAGCCCAGCGCGCGCACTGGTCGGTTGTTGTACCAGACCATTAGCACTTTCATTTCGAGTAGGAATTTTACGTACAAAAGGGAGAATTGCCCGGTCGGAGCGGCGGAGGGAACGAGACAGCACCATATCAGCGCTTTGAACGTGAGAGATCGACGGGGAGTAAAGAGCATATAATCCATATAAAAGGACAAACTGCACCATTATTATGAGAAAATACGTAGAAATACAAAAATAGAATGGCTAATATATCAAATATACATTTTACATATTACAATGCCCGGTCTATAATACCAACGTCTGAGAATCTGAAAAAGGTTCGAATCGGTAATAAAATGCGACAGTCGGAGAACTTCTGCTGATATTACCGAAGGGATGCAGGTCGGAGCCGGGTCAAACGGGCTCCGGGCGAGCTTGCTTCGGCGCGGTCTGCTGACCGAAGTCGAAAAAGGGGTGGTTTCATGAGAATTGGCAAGCAAAAGGTAGCACTGATCTCCTGGCTTTTGATCCTGGCGGCTCTGCTGGTCGGCGTATTTCTCACTGGCTCCCTGGGCGGGGGCGAGACGGAGTCGGTCCAGGTGGCCATGAAGGACGCCGTTCTCCACGATGTCAACCAGATCAGTCTGTTCGGCATCAAGGATGTCAACCCGGGGCTGATCTCCGCCTTCACAGTGACGGCGGTGCTGCTCATTTTGGCGGCGCTCCTGCGTATTTTTGTCATCCCACGCTTTCAGATAATCCCCGGAAAGCTCCAGCTGCTGCTGGAGCAGCTGGTGGGGATGTTCGATGGGATGGCGAAGCGGAACAGCCCCTGGCGGAACGAGGCCCTGGGTGCCTATCTGTTCGCGGCGGCCAGCTATATTTTTGTGGGCACCTGCTTTGAGCTGTTCGGCTTCCAGGCGGTCACCACTGAGGGCAACTCCATCGCCCTCCCGGCGCCCCTCTCCGACATCAACGGGGCTATCGCTCTGGGCTGTCTGTCCTACCTGTTCATCATGTCCGGCGGCATTGCGGGCAACGGGATACGGGGCATAGGGCGGACGCTGAAGGAGTTCTCTCTCCCCATCTCCATGAGCTTCCGTCTCTTCGGTGCGCTGCTCAGCGGACTGCTGGTGACAGAGCTGGTGTACTACTATATCAATCTGAGCTTCGTCCTGCCGGTGGTGGTGGGGGTGCTGTTCACCCTGCTCCACGCGCTCATCCAGCGCTACGGGCGCACCATGCTGCCTGCCCTGTACTATGGCGAGGGGTCCGAGCCAGGGGAGAAGAAGCCCAAAAAGATAAAGAAAAAGCGTTCGGCTCAGGCCGCAGCATAATTGGGAGGTAATCGCTATGAAAACCATGAAGAAGAACATTTCCGCACTTTTGATCGCTCTGGTCGCCCTGCTGGTGCTGGCCATGCCCGCCTTTGCCGCAGAGACCGGCGCTTCCGCTGATGATCAGAGCGCCCAGACCACCGTAGCAGAGGCGGCGGAGGACGAGGAGACCGGCGAGGACACCGTCACCAGCACGAAGGCCATCGCCTCCGCCCTCGCCATCGGTGTGGCCGCTGTCGCCGGCTGTATCGGCATGGCAACCGTCTCCAGCAAGGCGGTGGAGGGCATCGCCCGTCAGCCCGAGGCGGAGGGCAAGATCCGCACCACCCTGATGCTGGGCCTGGTGTTCATCGAGACGGCGATCATCTACGCTCTGCTGGCGGTGATTCTGATCATCTTCGTCCTGTAAGGTGGGTGAGCGTCATGACGTTACCCCTGAATATCGACTGGCAGCAGATTTTGCTGCACCTGTTTAACTTCGCGATCTTGGCAGGCGGGCTGTATTTTCTGCTCTACAACCCAGTCAAGAGCTTTATGGAAAAGCGGGAGGCCTACTATCAGGAGATGGACAAAAATGCCCGGGAGCACCTGGAGCAGGCGGAGCGGCTGAAGACGGAACGGGAGGAGCAGCTCCGGCAGGTGGACCAGGAGATGGAGCAGCACCGTGCCCAGGCAGCCCAGGCGGCAGAGCAGGAGGCCCAGCAGACTATCGCGCAGGCCCGGAAAAAGGCGGAGCAGCTGATGGAAAAGGCGAGGGCCAACACCGAGCTGGAGCATGAGAAGATGCTCCAGTCTGCCCGCCGGGAGATGACCGATCTGGCGGTGACCGCCACGGAAAATCTGCTGCTGCAATCGGAAAGCGACCCTTATGACCAGTTTTTAGGCCTTGTCGAAGGGAAGGAAGCCCGTGAAGATGACTGACAAAACGCCTTTAAGGGCGCTCCTCCGGAGCAGCGCCTCCCCCAGCGGGGAGCAGCTGGCCCGGCTGACCGCGTTTGTCCGTCGGCGGTATGGACAGGACTACACCCTGGAGTGGCAGGCGGACCCGGCTATGGAGTACGGCTTCCAGCTGATCGTGGGCGGAGACATCTACGACTGGACGGCGGAGGGCCGGCTCCGGCAGCTGAGAGAGGAGCTGGAGGAGGTCAAGACCGGCTCTGCTGATAGCAGCCGCTTTATTCCCCTGATGAGGGAGGCGGTGGAGCGCTGGAATCCCCAGGTGGAGCCGGAGGAGATCGGTGAGGTCATCACCGTGGGCGATGAGATCGCCACCGTCCGGGGCCTGGAGCACGCCGCATACGGAGAGATCCTGGTATTCGCCTCCGGCGTCAAGGGCATGGTGCAGGACCTGCGCCGGGACGAGGTAGGCTGCATCATCTTTGGGGACGACTCCGAAATTGCCCAGGGCAGCTATGTCCGCCGCACGGGGAAAACCGCCGGTACGCCGGTAGGCGAGGAGTTCCTGGGCCGTGTGGTGGATGCGCTGGGCGCGCCCATCGACGGCTTGGGTGACATTCAGGCAGAGGGCTACCGGCCCATCGAGAACCCCGCCCCAGGCATCATTGAGCGGCAGTCGGTGGACACCCCCATGGAGACCGGCCTGCTTGCCATCGACTCCATGTTCCCCATCGGTCGTGGCCAGCGGGAGCTGATCATCGGTGACCGGCAGACCGGAAAGACCGCCATTGCCCTGGACACCATTCTGAATCAGAAGGGGAAGAATGTGGTCTGCATCTATGTGGCCATCGGTCAGAAGGCCAGCTCGGTGGCGAAGCTGGCGGAAACCCTGCGGCAGCGGGGGGCCATGGACTACACCATCATCGTAAACGCCTCCGCCAGCGCGTCCGCCTCTCTCCAGTATATCGCTCCCTATGCCGGGTGCGCCCTGGGGGAATACTTTATGTACCATGGCAGGGACGTGCTCATCGTCTATGACGACCTCTCCAAGCACGCCATCGCCTACCGCGCCCTTAGCCTGCTGCTGGAGCGTTCCCCTGGCCGGGAGGCCTATCCCGGCGACGTGTTTTATCTCCACTCCCGCCTACTGGAGCGGGCCGCCCATCTGTCCAATGAGCTAGGGGGCGGCAGTATGACTGCGCTGCCCATTGTAGAGACCCAGGCGGGGGATGTGTCCGCCTATATCCCCACCAACATCATCTCCATCACCGACGGGCAGATCTTCCTGGAGAGCGACCTGTTCTTCTCCGGTCAGCGGCCCGCCGTCAACGTGGGCTTGTCCGTCTCCCGAGTGGGCGGCGACGCCCAGACGAAGGCCATGAAGCAGGCCGCCGGAGCCATCCGCCTCGACCTGGCCCAGTACCGGGAGATGGAGGTATTCACCCAGTTCTCCAGCGACCTGGACGAGGCCACCCGGCGGCAGCTGGTCTACGGCCAGGGGCTGATGCGGCTTCTGCGCCAGAAGCAGTACCACCCTCTGAACCAGCATCAGCAGGTGATCCTGCTGGTGACCGCCCTAAACCATGTCATGCAGGAGCTGAGTCCCTATCAGGTGGAACGGTTTAAGAATACCCTGCTGTCCTTTGTGGAAGCACAGGACGGGGAGCTGTGCCGCCGGATCGATGACACCGGGCGGCTGTCCCGGGAGGACCGGGAGCGTGTCCTGGAGCTGGCCCGGGCCTGCCTGGAGCGGTTCCTGGCGGATGAAACGGCTGGTGGTTGAGTATGCCCAGCGCCAGAGAGATCAAAAATCACATGGAGAGCGTGAAGAATACCCGTAAGATCACCAACGCCATGTATCTCATCGCCTCCACCAAGCTGCGCAAGGCCAAGGCAGACCTGGACCGTACCCGGCCCTATTTTGAGGCGGTGCGTAAGGAGATCAAGCGCATTTTCCGGACGGTGGACGGCATCGACAGCCCCTATTTCTATCCCGCAGACCCGGACGACCATCTGACAGAGGGCACCTACGGCTGCCTGGTCATCACGGCGGACAAAGGCCTGGCTGGGGCGTATAATCAGAACGTCCTCAAGGAGATGCAAAAGCTGCTCAAGGGACACCCGGATACGGAGCTGTTCGTTGTGGGGGAGAGCGGCCGCCGATTCTGTGTGCGCCACGACATCCCCATTGAGCGCAGCTTCCGCTATACCGCCCAGAACCCCACTATGGAGCGGGCCAGGGAGATTGCCCAGGTACTCATGGAGCGGTACGAGTCCGGACGCCTGAAAAAAATATTCATCATCTACACCGACATGGAGAGCAGCCTGCAATCGGAGGCCATCACCACCCGTCTGCTGCCCTTCCACCGGAGCTATTTTGCCATGGGCGCGTCGGAGAAAAAGGTCTCTCAGCCCTTCGAGTTCATCCCCTCCGTGGAGGAGGTGCTCCGGCTGGAGGTACACGGCTACGTTGCCGGGTATATCTACAGCGCTCTGGTGGACAGCTTTTGCAGCGAGCAGAACGCCCGCATGACCGCCATGGACTCCGCCAACCAGAATGCGGAGAAGCTGCTAGGGGAGCTGTCCCTCCAGTATAACCGGGTGCGCCAGGCGGCCATCACCCGGGAGATCACCGAGGTCTCCGCCGGCGCCCTGGCCCAGCGGCGGAAACGCAGGAAGGAAGTGGAGACGCCATGAACGTCGGAACCATTGTACAGATCTCCGGCCCCGTCATCGACGTGGAGTTTGAGCGGGGGAGCCTTCCCCGCATCCGGGAGGCCCTCACCGTGGAGCTGGACGGAGAGCAGCGGGTCATGGAGGTGGCCCACCATGTAGGGGATAATACGGTCCGCTGCATCATGCTCTCCGGCAGCGAGGGCCTGTGCCGGGGGATGGAGGTCTCCGCCCCTGGCAGCAGCATCCGGGTCCCCGTGGGCGAGGCTACCCTGGGCCGGATGTTCAACGTCCTGGGCCAGCCCATCGACGGGGGAGAACCGGTGCCGGACACCGTTCCCCGCCGGAGCATCTACCAGAAGGCTCCCAGCTTTGACGAGCAGCAACCCGTGACCGAGATCCTGGAGACGGGCATCAAGGTCATTGACCTGCTGGAGCCGTACCCCAAGGGGGGCAAGATCGGCCTGTTCGGCGGTGCGGGAGTGGGCAAGACGGTGCTCATCCAGGAGCTGATTCACAATGTTGCCATGGAGCACGGCGGCTACTCCATCTTTACCGGCGTGGGAGAGCGGAGCCGTGAGGGCAACGATCTGTGGAAGGAGATGCGGGAGAGCGGCGTCTCGGAAAAGACTGCCCTGGTCTTTGGACAGATGAACGAGTCTCCCGGCGTCCGTATGCGGGTGGCCCTGTCCGGGCTGACCATGGCGGAATATTTCCGGGACCAGGAGCACCGGGACGTGCTGCTGTTTATCGACAATATCTTCCGCTTTGTCCAGGCGGGCAGCGAGGTCTCCACCCTGCTGGGGCGGATGCCCTCCGCCGTGGGCTATCAGCCCACCCTGGCCAACGAGATGGGGGAGCTCCAGGAGCGGATCACCTCCACTAAGAGCGGGTCTGTCACCTCCGTCCAGGCTGTCTACGTTCCGGCGGACGATTTGACCGACCCGGCCACCTCCACCACCTTTGCCCACCTGGACGCCACCACCGTCCTGAACCGGAAAATCGCGGAGCAGGGCCTGTACCCCGCCGTTGATCCCCTGGAGTCCGCCTCCCGTATCCTGGAGCCGGACATCGTGGGGGAGGAGCACTATACCATTGCCCGGCGGGTGCAGGAGATCCTGCAAAAATACAGCGAGCTACAGGATATCATCGCCATCCTGGGCATGGAGGAGCTGAGCGACGAGGACCGGATGACGGTCAGCCGGGCCAGAAAGCTCCAGCGGTTCCTCTCCCAGCCCACCCATGTGGCGGAGAAGTTCACCAACATCCCCGGCGTCTACGTCCCCCTGTCAGAGACCCTCCGGGGCTTCAAGGCCATCGTAGACGGGGAGGCGGACCAGTACCCCGAGGCCGCCTTCTACAACGTGGGCACTCTGGACGACGTGATCGCCAAGGCAAAGAAAATCGAGGCAGGTGAGGCGTGATGGAGACCTTCACGATGCACTTTTTCACCGCCGACCATCCGGTCTATGAGGGCCCCTGTCTCTCTCTGACTGTTCCCATCGGTGATGGACTGTACGGCATCCTGGCCCACCACAGCAATATGATCGCCGCAGTCATCCCGGGGATGATGACCGTCCGCCTGCCGGAGCAGGAGCCTGCGACGCTGGCCGTGTCCGACGGCCTGGTCAAGGTGGAGGACAACGAGGTGCTGCTGCTGGTCAAATCCGCCGAGCGTCCGGAGGACATCGACCTCCACCGCTCTGAGGTGCGGGCTGCCCAGGCCCGGGAGGCGCTGCTCCAAAAGGCCAGCATCCAGGAGCATCGGCTGGCCGAGGCCACGCTGGCCCGGGCCATGAACCGGCTCCGGGTGAGACGGCATTACGACGGACTGGAATAAGGCTCACTGTCAAGAGTTGGGGTAGAGAAAAAACAGCATCAGGCATACAGAACACAGGAAG
>JAJQHP010000239.1 GCA_021199695.1 Clostridiales bacterium | reverse complement strand
TTGCTGGCCTGGATCATGGCCAGGTCGTTGAAGCTGTCCCCGGCGGCGATGGTGTCATAGCCGATGGACTGGAGGGCCTTGACGGTGGTGAGCTTGGATTTTTCCACCCGCATCCGATAGCCGGTGATCTCCCCGTCCGGGGCCACCTCCAGGGTGTTGCAGAACAGGGTGGGCCACCCCAGCTTCTCGATGAGGGGCTTGGCGAACTGCTCGAAGGTGTCGCTGAGGATGATGACCTGAGAGAAGGTCCGCAGCTCGTCCAGAAATGCCTTTGCCCCCGGCAGGGGATCGATGGTGGCGATGACCGCCTGAATCTCCTTCAGGCCCAGGCCGTGCTCCTTGAGGATGTTCAGGCGATACTGCATCAGCTTGTCGTAGTCCGGCTCGTCCCGGGTGGTGCGCCGCAGCTCGGGGATACCGGTGGCCTCGGCAAAGGCGATCCAGATCTCCGGGACCAGGACGCCCTCCATATCCAGGCAGGTGACGTACATGGTAAATTCCTCCTATGTGTTGTTGTCTGGGTCAGTTCTGAAACTGCTTCAGGAACCGGGCCAGACGCTTCAGCGCCTCGTCCAGGTCCTTCATGCTGGTGGCGTAGCAGCAGCGGGCGAAGCCCTCTCCCCCGGGGCCGAAGGCGGAGCCGGGGATAATGGCCACCTGCTCTGCCTCCAGGAACCGGGTGCAGAACTCGTCGCTGGTCAGGCCGGAGACCTTGGAGACGTTGGGGAACATATAGAACGCACCCTTGGGCTCGAAGCACTCCAGTCCCAGCTCCCGGAAGCCGTCCAGCAGGAACCGCCGCCGTCCGTCGTACTCGTCCCGCATGGCCTCGATGTCCCCGTCGCCGTATTGCAGGGCCTCGATGGCGGCGTACTGGCTGGTGGTGGGGGCGGACATGATGCCGTACTGGTGGAGCTTCACCATCTGGCTGGAGATGGCCTTGGGGGCGCACAGGTAGCCCAGCCGCCAGCCGGTCATGGAATAGGCCTTAGAGAAGCCGTTGACCACGATGGTTCGGTCGTACAGCTCCGGCAGATTGGCGGGGGAGACGTGGTGGCCGCCGTAGGTCAGCTCTGCGTAAATTTCGTCAGAGATGATCATAATGTCGGTGCCCTCCAGCACGTCCGCCAGGGCCTTCAGGTCAGACCGCTCCATAATGCCGCCGGTGGGGTTGCAGGGATAGGGTAGCACCAGCACCTTGGTCTTGGGGGTGATGGCAGAGCGCAGCTCCTCCGGGGTGAGGCGGAACTCGTTTTCCGCCTTGGTCTCCACATAGACGGGGACGCCGCAGGACATGCTCACCAGCGGACCGTAGCAGACGAAGGAGGGAGTGGGGATGATGACCTCATCCCCCGGCTCGATGAGGCAGCGCAGGGCCAGGTCGATGCCCTCGCTGCCGCCCACCGTGACCAGCAGCTGGCTCATGGGGTCGTAGGTCAGGTCAAACCGGCGCTGGAGATAGGCGGCGATCTGCCGCAGCAGCTCGGAAAAGCCCCGGTTGGGGGTGTATTTGGTCAGTCCCTTTTCCAGGGAGTAAATACCGGCGTCCCGGATATGCCAGGGGGTGGGAAAGTCCGGCTCCCCGATGCCCAGGGAGATGGCGTTGGGCATATCCTCCAGCAGATCGAAATACTTCCGGATGCCGGAGGGGGGTACGTCCTGAATCCGCCGGTTCATAATACCGTCATAGTTCATACGAAGTAAAATCCTTCCTCCTGCTTCTCAGGTTTCTTGAAGATCAGGTGGTTTTCCTTGTACTTCTTGAGGATAAAGTGGGTGGCGGTGGATTTCACCTCGTCGATGGTGGACAGCTTGAGGGAGACGAACCGGGCCACCTCCTGGAGGCTCCGGCCGGAGATGATCACCGTCATATCAAAGTCGCCGCTCATCAGATAGCAGGACTCCACCTCCTCATACTGGTAGATGCGCTCTGCCACCCGGTCAAAGCCGTTGTCCCGCTGGGGCTCCACCTTCACCTCGATGAGGGCGGTGACGTCCTGACGGTCGGTGGCGTCCCAGTCGATGACCGCCTTGTAGCCCATAATGATGTGCTTGTCCTCATAGTCGCGGATGGCCTCCTCCACCCGCTCGGGTGAGGTGCCCACCATGGCGGCCAGTTGCTTTCTGGACAGGGTACAGTCCCCCTCCAGCAGCCGAAGCAGATTATCCATGTCAAATCCTCCTGTCTGACGCTGCCGGTAACGGCCCGGCAGGGTGTTTTCGTACCTATATCCGTCAGAATACGAATATACAGCAATTATACCTTGTCATTGCCATAATTACAAGCCCCACGGCCAACAGAAATCCCCGGTGCAGCTCTGTGGCCGCACCGGGGAGAATCTCCGATATTTTATATAGAGCTTGCCCGTCACCAGGCCCGGCGCACAGCCACGATCGACTTGTAGTAGACCGAGCAGTAGGTGATACCGTAATTTTCGCCAAGCGCACTGAGCAGCAGTCCGTTGCCCGCATAGAAGCCCACATGGCCGGAATAGACCACAACGTCTCCCACCTGCATATCGGACACGCTTACCGCCCTGCCCCAGCTGGCAAAGGAGCCGGAGTACCGGGGAGAGCTAATGCCGAAGTGGGCCAAAACCTGGTGGACAAAGCCGGAGCAGTCGCACCCGTTGGTCAGGCTGTTGCCGCCCCAGACGTAGGGATTGCCCACAAACTGGGAGGCGTAGGCGATGATGGACGCCCCGGTGACGCTGGAGCTGGAACTGGAGCTGGAACTGGAGTCAGAGCTGGAGTCAGAAGACGAGCTGTCCTCCTCCGAGGTGTCCGTGTCTGTGGACGTGTCGGTATCCGCAGAGGTATCCGTGTCCGTCGATGTACTGGTATCAGTGTCAGTGCTGGTGTCCGTACTTGCGTCCGTCGAGGTGTCTGCGTCAGAGCTGTTCGACGCCTCTTCCTCCGCCTGGGCGGCAGCGGCTGCGGCAGCTGCCTGACGCTCTGCTTCCGCCTCGGCCTCGGCAGCCGCAGCTGCGGCCGCCTGACGCTCTGCCTCCGCTGCGGCCTCAGCCGCTGCGGCTGCGGCTGCGGCGGCAGCCTCCTCTTCCAGGCGGCGCTGCTCCTCCTCCAGGGCGGCGGCAGCCTGTTCAGCGGCCAGCTGCTCCTCGGCGTCAGAGATCTCGCCCACCAGCTCGTCCTGCTGGTTGGAGAGGGCTGTGATCTGAGCGGCGTAGGTCTCCTGGTTCTCCAGGATCTCCGCCACCACCGCCTGCTGCTCCACAGCGGCGTCCTCCTGCTCGGCCTGCTCGTCCAGGAGCTGGGCCTTGATCTCCTCCTGGGCGGATTGCTCCTCCTCCAGCTGGGTCTCATAGCCGGCTACCGCCTCCTGGGCGGCCTCCAGCCCGTCCATAATATCGTTGTCGTACTGCATGACGTCGTTGATGAAGCTCCACCGGTCCAGCAGATCGGAGAAGCTGGCGGCGTTGAACAAGATCTCCCAATAAGAGGTGGTGCCCTCCTCCTCCATGGAGCGGACCCGCTCCAGGAACAGGTTATAGTAGACCTCCTCCTGGGCCTGGGCCTCTGCCAGAGACTCCTGGGTGGCGGCGATCATCTCGTCATATTCATCTATGATCTCCTGGGTGGCGTTAATCTGCTCCGCCAGCAGGTCCAGCTGGTCCTCGATGGCGTTCAGACGGTCTACAGCGGAGTTCTCCTGGTCCTGTAGGGAGTCCAGGGTCGCCTGGGCCTCCGCCTGCTGCTCCGCCAGAGCCTCCTTCTGCTCCACCAGGGCATCAATGTCCTCCTGGGAGATGGTAAAGTCATAGGCAAAGCCGTAGAGAACCACGTCCGCCACCAGGGGGACCACCATCATCAGCGCCATCAGCAGGGCGACGGCGGCGACCAAGATACGCTTTAAATCAACGGCGTTTCTCTTTTCCTTGCGTCTTTCTGTCATGATTTGCCTCCCATGGTCGGTCTTTTGTTTGATCAAACCTTCAGATACTTACGAATGGTGATCAGACTGCCTACTACGCCTACAAACAGGCCGATCCCCAAAAAGATCGCGCACATGGGGAAGGCCAGGGTGCGGATAGGAATAATGCTGATCAGCTGGACATGGGTGTAGACGTTGATGGCACTGCGGATGAGGCGGTAAATGCCCCACTCCGCCAGAGCCGCCACCACTGCACTGATGCCGCCCAGCAAGACGCCCTCTACCACAAAGGGCCAGCAGACAAAGGCGTTGGTGGCGCCCACCATCTTCATAATGGCGATCTCCTCCTCCCGGGCGGAGGTGGCCAGCTTGATGGAGTTGGAAATGATGAAGAAGGAGACGATGACCAGAATGACCACCAGAGCCAGGGCGATGATCACGGTCACGTTGCGCACGGTGACCAGACCGTTGGCCACGTCCACGGAGGCGGAGATCTTGACGATCCCCTCCACGTCCCGGACCTCCTCGATCGTCTCCTCCAGCTGCTCGATGTCGGTGACACGGACGCTGAACCGGCTGTGGAGAGCGGAGGCGGGGACGTTCTCATACAGGGAGGAGTCATCCAGACCGCTCACGTAATTCTCCAGGGCCTCTTCCCGGGTGATGTACTGACATTCCGCCACGTTGTCGATGGCCTCGATCTGGCTTTGGAGGGCGGTGCCTTCCTCCTCCGTGTAGTTCTCATCCACATAGGCCAAAAACTCGTTGTCCTCCATGAGGGCGTCCAGATTGTACTCCAGATTGAGGGCCACCAGGGCAAAGCTGCCCATAATGATGAGGCAGGAGGCCATAATGGCGATGGAGGCAAAGGTCATAAAGCCGTGGGCGGCGAAGGAGCGGAAGCCCTCCTTGATGTAATAGCCTAAATTAAATCGTCTCATAGTCGTACAAACCATTCTCCATATCACTGATGACCCGGCCGCTGTCAATGCTGATGACCCGCTTGTTGAAGCAGTTCACCAGATCCCGCTCATGGGTGACGACCAGCATGGTGGTCCCCAGCTGATTGATCTTTTCCAGCAGACACATCAGCTCATAGGAGCGCTCCGGGTCCAGATTGCCGGTGGGCTCGTCTGCGATGATGGTCTTGGGATTGTTTACCAGGGCGCGGGCGATGGCCACCCGCTGCTGCTCTCCGCCGGAGAGCTCGGAGGGGTAGCAGTCTCCCTTTTCCGAAAGGCCCACCAGCTCCAGCACATAGGGAATCCGCTCCCGGATGAGCTTCTTCCCGGCGCCCACCACCCGCATGGCAAACTCCAGGTTGCCCTTCACCGTCCGGTTCTCGATGAGCCGGAAGTCCTGGAACACAATGCCCAGGGTGCGGCGGAGGTAGGGCACCTTCCGCTGCTTCAGCTTGGCCAGGTCAAAGTCACCCACCAGGATGCCCCCGGAGGTGATCCTCTCCTCCGCGGTCAGCAGCTTGAGGATGGTGGACTTGCCGGAACCGGAGGGACCTACCAGAAAGACAAACTCCCCGTCTTCAATGACAAAGGAGATGTCATTGAGGGCCTCGGTCATGTTGCTCTCATAAATCTTTTTGACGTTTGTAAATTGAATCATAGTACGCTCCAGCATCCTGTCGGGTCCGCGCCAGGCCGACCCTTCGTTTGCGTTTTTTCCCGGCGTTGCGCCGTCCCGTCCCGCAAACAAACCGTATAATCGTTTATTCAACAGCATCATTATAGCGTTATTTGTAACTTCTGTCAACTGCTGTTCACAAAATGTTCAAGCAAATGATAAAAGCCCCCGTTTTCTGAAAAAAACAGGGACTTTTATCGATTTTTTTGATGACAAATTGTTACAAGCTCATGTTCCGGCGACTGATCACGACTTGATGCCCCGGGAGCGGAGGTACTGCTTGACCATGAGGGCTACCTTGAAGGTAATGGCGTCGTCAAACTCCCGCAGATCCAGGCCGGTGAGCTTTTTGATCTTTTCCAGGCGATAGACCAGGGTGTTCCGGTGGACGAACAGCTTCCGGGCAGTCTCAGAGACGTTCAGGTTGTTCTCAAAGAACTTGTTGATGGTGAACAGGGTCTCCTGGTCCAGAGCGTCGATGGGGTTCTTTTTAAAGACTTCCTGGAGGAACATCTCGCAGAGGGTGGTGGGCAGCTGGTAGATCAGCCGTCCGATACCCAGGTTGTCATAGTTCACGATGGAGCGCTCGGTGTCGAACACCTTGCCCACGTCGATGGCCATCTGGGCCTCCTTATACGCCCGGGCCAGATCCCGGATGTGGTTGGAGATGGTGCCGATGCCGATGACAACCTTCACCTTCAGGTCGTTCTCCATGGTCTCAGAGATCTGCTGGGCCAGCCGGATCAGCTCCTTACCGGTGGTTCCCTCCTGCACCTGCTTGATGAGCACCACGTCCGTCTCGTTCATGGAGACGACAAAGTCGTTCTGCCGGTCAGGGAAAATGGACTGGATGGTGTCGATGACCGCCAGATCGGTGGCCCCCATCTGCCGCACCAGGAACACCGCCCGGGGGGTGTCGGTGGCAAAGTGAAGCTCCTTGGCCCGGATATAGATATCCCCCAGCATGATATTGTCAGAGATGATGTTCTTTACGAAGGTGGCCTTGTCATGCTTCTCCTCGTAATAGGACTTGGCGCCGTTGAGCGCAACGGCGGCCATGGCGCAAATCAGCTTTGCCTGCTCATCCTCGCCCTTGACAAAGACGGCGTAGTCAAACTGGGCGCTCCAGCCGCTGAGGGCCTTGAAGGTGCGGCCATCCACCACCACGGTATCGTCCCGGGTATTGTTGACCGGCTCTACCACTGCCGGCCAGGTCTCTCCAATGGTGGGCAGATCGTTGCAGGTGATGACAACACCGTCCTCGTCGACAACGCCGATGGTTCGGTCCGTGCTCTCCTTCATCTGAAGAACGACGCTCTGGAAAATCCGGTTCGACATCTCTCCCTCTCCTTCCTGGTAATTCCGGCAACTGCCGTCAACATTCCGGCCCCGCTTTCCGGGGCCGGGTCTTGTCACAATAGCTGAATCCTGTAAAACGGGCTGTTCCGCCTGTTTTTCGCAACAACTTCCCTGGCACAGGCCGTCTGCAGTCTGCGCCTTACATCCTATTATACCGTCTGAGCCGGATAATTTCAATAGCCATTTGCAATTCTTTTGTACATTTCGACGAAACCACAGACTAACGTTCCGTCAGCGACAGCAGGGCGGACACTTCCTCTGTTTTCAGCGGGCGGACGGCCCCCTCGGGCAGTGTCTCATCCATAATCAGCGGTCCCATGGAAACCCGTCTGAGCGCCTGCACCGGCAGTCCGCGGCTCGCCAGCATCCGCTTGACCTGATGGAACTTGCCCTCCCGGAGCGTCACCCGGCACAGGCCCGGCTCCAGGCCCTCCAGCTCTGCGGGCAGGCACACGGTACCGTCCTCCAGGGTCAGCCCCGCCCGGAAGGCGGCCACATCGTCCCCGGAGATTGTCCCATCGATGCGTGCCAGATATACCTTGTCCACATGGCGTTTTGGGGAGAGCAGGGCGTGGTTCAGCGCCCCGTCGTCGGTGAGCAGGAGCAGGCCGGTGGTGTCCTTGTCCAGCCGTCCCACCGGTGAGAGGCCAGGCCGCCGCAGCTCCTCCGGCACCAAATCCAGGACGGTGGGGGCGTGCCGGTCCTCGGTGGCGGTGAGCACCCCTGATGGCTTGTTCATCAGCAGATAGACGTGCCGGCTCCAGCAGATCGGCTCTCCGTCCACCGCCAGGCCGACGGCAGAGGGGTCCACCCGCAGCTCTGGCTGGCGGGTCGCTTTACCGTCCACCGTCAGCCGCCCCTGCCGGATGAGGGCACGGGCCTCCTTCCGGGACCAGCGCCCCGTATCCGCCAGCAGCTTGTCCAGCCGCAGGGTCTTTTCCACGCGCTCACCTCCTCGCCGGGGCATAAACGCCCCGGAACACGCATATTCTGCTCCATCCTGAATGGGGAGTGGAGCCGTTATGATCCTCACCGCCAAGGTCAACTGGAAAAGCCTTTCCGCCGTTCTCTCTCTGGCCGCCGCCTTTGTCCTGTGCTTTGTGGGCGGCCAGATGGAGACGCAGGCAGTCTCCGCCGCCGTCCCGGACGATGTGCAGCAGTCTCACAGGGACTGTCTCGCCGCCCTGGGCTGGGAGACAGAGGGCCTGGTCTCCACCGACCGGGTCGCGCTCCCGGAGGAATTCACCCCGGAATATGAGGAATACCTCTCTGTCCAGGCAGACGGAGGCTTTGACCTGCTTCCCTATGCAGGCTTGACCGTGACCCGGTACATCTATGCCGTCTCCAACTACCCCTCCGGTGAGGAGGGGGTGCTGGCGGATCTGCTGGTGCTGGACGGAGCGGTGGTGGGCGGAGAGATCCGCTCCTCCGCCCTGGACGGATTTATGATCGGGCTGGTGCCCCGGGCGCAGGTCGGCTCCTGAGCCTGAGCTTACGACCCGGCAGACTTGTGCACCACGATTTGATTGTAGGGAATGACGATGCCCGCCGCATCCAGGGCCCGCTTGGTGTTCTCCATCAGCTCATACTGACTGGGCCAGTAGTCTCCCGGCTTGCACCAGTAGCGCTCCGTATAGATCACGGCGCTCTCGGCAAAACCGGTGATGCGGGCAAAGGGCTCCTCCGGCTCGTGGAGCACCATGGGGCAGTCGTTGAGCACTTTCATCATGACCTCCCGCACCTCGGTGATGTCTGCGCCGAAGCTGATGGAGTAGTTCAGGTCGATGCGCCGCATTCCCGCCCGGGAGCAGTTGACGATGGTGCCGCTGAAAATGCTGTTGTTGGGGATGATGACCACCCGCCGGTCCAGCGTGCGCAGCTTGGTGTTCAGCAGACCGATCTCCAGAACAGTGCCCTCCGTGTCCCCCACGCAGATGTACTCGTCCACCAGGAAGGGCTTGGTCATGACGAGCATGACGCCCCCAAAGACGTTGGCCAGATAGTCCTGGGCAGCCAGGGCGAGGGCAGCGCCCACGACGCTGACCACCGCCACCAGGGAGGTGACGTCAAAGCCCAGAGTCCCGGCTCCCACCAGAATGACCAGCGCCCAGATCACCACCCGGGTGGCGGAGCGCCAGAATTTGACGGCGGTGGGCTCCAGCTTCATCTTCTGTGCCGTCTTGTCGGTGATCTTCAGCAAAATTTTTGCCACAATGATGCAAACGATGATGGTGGCGATCGCCCCTACGGCGGGCTGGGAGATAAACGCCCAGGCATTTTTTACCCAGTCGATCAGGGACCGGGTAGCGTCCTCTCCCACCAACTCGGTCAGAGTGTCTACGGCAGTATCCACCACGGTATCGGTGAGGGCCGCTCTGCCGAATAAGGTCAGGCTCATACGGATTTCTCCCCTTTCAATGGATTCTGTGAAAAAGGACCGGCAAATTTCTTTGCCGGTCCTGAAAAGCCGAGAATCAGAGATTACTCGTTGATGCCGATAACGACACCGGAGCCAACGGTACGGCCGCCCTCGCGGATAGCGAAGCGCAGACCATTCTCAATAGCGATGGGGGTGATCAGCTCCACGTCCATGTCCACGTTGTCGCCGGGCATGCACATCTCAACGCCCTCGGGCAGAGTGATGATGCCGGTCACATCGGTGGTACGGAAATAGAACTGAGGACGATAGTTGTTGAAGAAGGGGGTGTGACGGCCGCCCTCGTCCTTCTTCAGGACGTAAACCTGGCCCTTGAACTTGGTGTG
>JAJQHP010000101.1 GCA_021199695.1 Clostridiales bacterium | reverse complement strand
GAGCTTGTAGGCGTTGGCCCGGATCTGCTTTTCCAGCTCGGCGGCCACGTCGGGATGGTCGGTCATATACTGCTTGGCGGCGTCCCGGCCCTGGCCCAGGCGGGTCTCCCCCATGGCGTACCAGGAGCCGGACTTCTCGATCAGGCCCAGCTGCGCCGCCAGGTCCACGATCTCCCCCTCCTTGGAGATGCCGGTGCCGTACATGATGTCGAACTCCGCCTCGCGGAAGGGAGGGGCCACCTTGTTTTTCACGATCTTCGCCCGGGTGTGGTTGCCGATCATGTCGTCCCCTACCTTCAGGGTCTGAATCCGGCGCACCTCAATGCGGACGGAGGAATAGAATTTCAGTGCCCGTCCGCCGGTGGTGACCTCCGGGTTGCCGTAGATGACCCCGACCTTTTCCCGGAGCTGGTTGATGAAGATGCAGATGCAGTTGGTCTTGCCGATGGAGCCGGTGAGCTTGCGCAGAGCCTGGCTCATGAGCCGGGCGTGGAGGCCCACATAGCTGTCTCCCATCTCGCCCTCGATCTCCGCACGGGGCACCAGGGCGGCCACGGAGTCCACCACCACCACGTCGATGGCCCCGGAGCGGACCAGCTGGTCGGTGATCTCCAGGCCCTGCTCTCCGGTGTCCGGCTGAGAGATGAGCAGGGAGTCGATGTCCACGCCCAGCGCCCGGGCGTAGGCCGGGTCCATGGCGTGCTCGGCGTCGATGTAGGCCACCTCGCCGCCCAGCTTCTGGGCCTCGGCTACGACGTGCAGGGCCAGGGTGGTCTTGCCGGAGGACTCGGGGCCGTAGATCTCCACAATGCGGCCTCTGGGAAGGCCGCCGATGCCCAGGGCCAGGTCCAGGCCCAGGGAGCCGGTAGGGATGCTCTCTACCTGGATAGAGGTGTTGTCTCCCATGCGCATGATGGAGCCCTTGCCATAGGTGCGCTCGATCTGGGCCACGGCGGTCTCCAGTGCCTTTTTCTTGTCGCTGGCGGGGGCCGCGGGGCGGATCGCCGGTTGTTTTTTTGCTGCCATAGCTGATTTCTTCCTCTCTGTGTGTTTGACTGTATCTTATCTCATTTAAAGTCCCATAAACCGGACTTTCAGATTCTTTTTTCGGTTTCTGACCCGGGCCGCCACTGGCCCTCCACCACCCGGAGAATTTCCCGGGTGTCCGGGTAGCTGGTCACGTTGACAAAGCCCTGAGCGGCGAGGATGTCCTCCACCGCTCCCGCCTGGCCGATGCCCACCTCGAAGATGAGCCAGCCGTTTTCCCGGAGGGCGCTCTTCCACTTTTGGGCGATGGCCCGGTAAAAATCCAGGCCGTCCGCGCCCCCATCCAGGGCCAGATGGGGCTCGTAGTCCCGGACGGACCGGTCCAGACCGGCGATGTCCCCGGTGGGGATGTAGGGCGGGTTGGAGACGATGATGTCAAAGTCCCAGAGCTGCCGGGGCGGCTCCTCCAGGGCGTCCACCGGAAAGCAGGTGACGCTGGACCGGAGGCCGCAGCGGCGAATATTCTGATCGCACACCCGGACGGCGTCCGGGGAGCGGTCCCCCAGCACCACCCGGCAGTTTTTGGCGAAGGCCGCCACCGCCAGGCCGATGCAGCCGGTCCCGGCGCAGAGGTCAAGCACCCGGGCCCGGTCTCCCGCCTCTCTCGCCCGGCTGGCCGCCAGCTCCGCCACCACCTCGGTATCCGACCGGGGGATGAGGACGGTGTTGTCCACGTCCAGGTCCAGGCCGCAGAAGCTCCACTCCCCCAACAGATAGGCGGCGGGCTCCCCCTCCAGTCGGCGGCGGGCCAGGTCCCGGACCTCCTCCTCGGCGGGGGCGGGCACATAGTAGTTCAGGCACGCCCAGAACTGCTCGGCCGTCTTGTGGGTCCCGTGGCAGACCAGCTCCCGGGCCTCCAGAGCGGCGGCCTCGATACCCGCCAGACGGAAGGACTGGCGCAGTTCCATGTAAAGATTATTATAGGTGATCGCCATATGGCGCACTCGCTCCTTTGATTACTAACCACTACCCACTGACCACTAGCCACTGGTCACCAGGCGTCCTGTCCCTTCTCCCGGGGCAGCACCTGCTTCAGCGCCTCGATGGCCACCTCCATCATGGAGTCGTCCGGCTCGAAGGTGGTGAAGTTCTGCATCCAAAGACCCGGCGCGGTGAGGATACGGGTCAGGCGGTTGTCATGTCCTCCGGCGTAGCGGTTGAACTCATAGCTCACCGCCATAATGACCGGCAGGGACAGCAGCTGGAGCAGGATACGCACCAGCAGATTGGGCGGCTCATACAGGGAGAACATGGCCGCGTGGACCAGGATGGCGATGGCGATGACCATGAACAGAAAGCTGGTGCCGCAGCGGGGATGGTGCCGGGGCATTTTCCGGACGTTGTCCACCGTCAGCTCCAGGCCCCGCTCGTAGCAGAAGATGCTCTTGTGCTCCGCCCCGTGGTAGGAGAACACCCGTTGCATATCCTTCATCCGGGAGCAGAGGATGAGATAGGCCAGGAAGATGAGGATACGGACCACCCCCTCCACCAGGCTCACCGCCAGCTTGTTCATGGGGAGAAAGCTCCCCAGCAGTCCGGTGATCAGGGTGGGCAGCAGGAAGAACAGCCCCACGGACAGCCCCACCGCCATGACCACCGCCAGGGTGATGATGGCCTTACCAAAGGCCTCGCTGCCCAGCTTTTTCTCCAGCCATTGCTCGAATTTAGAGGGCTCCACCTCTTCCTCCTCCGGGTAGAAGTCGGCGGAGTACATCAGCGCCTTAACCCCCCGGATCATGGAGTCCAGAAAGTTCACGCACCCCCGGATCAGGGGCCATCCCAAAATGGGATACCGCTCCTTGATGAGCTTCAGCTCCTCCACCTTGATTTCCATACCCCCGTCCGGCCGGCGGACGACGATGGCCTGCTTCTCCGGGCCGCGCATCAGAATGCCCTCGATCAGGGCCTGACCGCCGATGGAGGTGCGGAAGCAGCTCTCCTGTTTGTTTTTTGCCATTCCAGGCTCCTTCCAGTCGATCTCGGTTCGACAATGTCATTATATCAAACGTTCGTTCTAATTGCAAGCCTTTTTGGAACATTTGTTCGCGGTGTTTTACTCCCCCTGTGGCTGCTGCTGGGTCATCTCCGCCCGAATGTCCTCCAGGGGCAGCGCCCCGGTGGTCCCTGTGGTCTTGCCGGGGGACGAGACGGACAGCGGCAGGAGAATCCGCACCAGGCAGCCGCCCCCGGGCGCGTTGGAGATGTCCAGCACGCCCCCATGGCGGGTGACGATCTCATCGCACACCGCCAGACCGATGCCGTTGCCCCGGGCCTTGGAGGAGCCCTTGTAGAATTTCTTTTTGACAAAGGGCAGCTCGTCCTCCGGGATGCCCGGGCCGTAGTCCCGGATGGCGATACAGACGGTGTCCTCCAGCCGGGCGATGGCGGTCTGGATGACGCCGCCGGAGCCGCCGTGCTTGGCGGCGTTGTCCAGCAGATTGCAGAACACCTGCCGCAGCCGCTGGGGGTCGCCGGAGATGGGGTCGAACTCCTCCTCGCAGTCGTTGTGGTGGAGGGTAATGCCCTGCTTCTGGAAGATCTGGCTGTAGGTGAACACGGCGTCCTCGAACTCCGCCTTGATGTCCACCGGCTCCATGCTCAGGGTGAACCGGCCGTCCTCCATCCGGGAGAAGTCCAGCAGCTCCTCCACCATCTGGCTCAGCCGGGTCCCCTCACTGACGATGATACCCAGGCCCTTCCGGTACTCCCGCTGGTCGGTGATCTCCCCGGAGAGGAGGGTCTCCCCCCAGCCGTTGATGGCGGTCAGAGGGGTCCGCAGCTCGTGGGAGACGGAGGAGATGAACTCGCTGCGCATTTTCTCGTTCTGGCTGATCTTGAGGGACATATCGTTGATGGCGTCGGACAGATCACCGATCTCGTCGTCGTTCTGCTTTTCGATCTGGACGCCGTAGCTCCCCGAGGCGATGCGGTTGGCCGTCTCGGTGATGTCTGCGATGGGGTCCACAATGGACTTGATGAAGTAGATGCTGATGGCGTACATCATGACCACCAGCAGCAGTCCCACCAGCATGACTACCAGGACGATGCCGATGATCTGCCCGTCCACCACCGAGAGGGAGGTCACCAGACGCATGACCCCCTTGACCTCTCCGTTGTTGACGATGGGGGCGGAGACCGCCATAATGCGCTCCCCGGTGCTGGCGTCCCGTCCCACCCAGTAGCCGATCTCCTGGGTCTCCACCGCCTGGGTCACGTCCTCGGTCATGGCGTTGCCCTGGGTGCTCAGGCCGTAGGTGGAGAGGGACGAGAGGATAATGCGCTGCTCGTCCGTGTCGATGAACTGGAGCTCCAGCCGGTCCCGGTCGTCAAAGCCGGTGATATAGTAGTTGGCCATCTCCAGGTATTCGTCCTCGGTGGAGGCGTAGCTGGAGAAGAAGTCGCAGGCCTCCCTGACCCGGGCCTCCATGCCGGTGCGCATGGAGCTGTAGTAATAGCTGCTCAGGCCCACCGAGGCGGCGATAACGGCCATCACCACAAAGCTGAGCACCACGCCCACGCTGTTGACCATCCACCGGCGGCGGATGCCCCTCTGGAACAGCCTGGCGGAGGGAATCAGATCCTTTAGCTGCCATTTTCCCTTCTCCGGCTGCTCCGTCCCGGCGGCGGAGGCGTTCTCCTCCTTCGGCCCTCTGGACCAGGGGAATCTCTTCGGCTTGTTGTCCTCCTTTGGCATCAGAAGCCCCACTTATAGCCGTAGCCCCAGACCGTGGTGATATAGGTGGGATTGGTGGGGTCGTCCTCCACCTTCAGCCGGAGGCGGCGGATGTTCACGTCCACGATCTTCACGTCGCCAAAGTAGTCGTTGCCCCAGACCGTCTCCAGGATCTCGTCCCGGGAAAGGGCCTTGCCGGGGTTTTCCATGAGCAGCTTCATGACGGTGTATTCCACCTGGGTCAGCTTGATGCGCTGGCCGTTTTTCTCCAGCGTCCGGTTCCGGGTGTTGAGCTGGAAGGGGTCCTGCCGAATGATGCCGTCGTCCACCGGCAGCTCGCCCCCGGTGCGGCGGTAGAGGGCGTCCACCCGGGCGGTGAGCTCCGCCGGGGAGAATGGCTTGGTCACATAGTCGTCCGCCCCGGTCATGAGGCCGGTGACCTTGTCCATCTCCTGGGTACGGGCGGTGAGCATAATAATGCCGATCTTCCCGTTGTCCGCCCGGAGACGGCGGCAGACCTCAAACCCGTCCATGCCCGGAAGCATCACGTCCAGCAGAGCCACCCGGATGTCCGGGTTCCGCTTGACCACCTCCAGGGCCTCCTCGCCGCTGGAGGCCTCCAGGGTGTCGTAGCCCGCCCGTTTCAGATTGATGACCACAAAGCTGCGGATATTGTCCTCGTCCTCCAGTACCAGTACCTTTCTCATACTGCACCTCCTGTGAAAAAGCGTCAGTCCCCGGACCAGTCGGTGGTGATAATGTGGAGCTGCTCCAGCACATCCTCCGCCGTCCAGTCGCAAAAACCGCTCTCTGTCTCATAAAGCTCCACCGAGTAGACCGCGTCCTCGCTGCCGGTGTCCAGAAGCACCCGGTCTCCCAGCACGGACCGCTTCTCCCGGTCGTCCCCGGTGTTTTTGTAGATGGTCATAAACAGCTCTGCGTCCACGTTGTTCAAAACGGAGATCCCCGTGCTCTCGTCCTCCTGGAGCCACAGCCCTGCCTCCTCATCGACTTTGGTCAGGGCGTAAAACTGGATGCTCCGCTCCACCGTCTCGCCCACGCTGTAGTCGCTTCGTCTCAGGGCGATGTTCCCGCTCCAGCCCTCCGGAAGGACCAGATACCAGCCGTCGCTGCTGTTGTAATAGGTGCTGCAAATCACATGGGACTCGCCGCTGAGATCATATTGCACCCAGGACACCAGGTAGAAGTTCTCCGAGACGGTGACTGAGCCGTCGTCCAGCCGCTCGTAGATGCTGGACAGGGTGGGGATCTCCCAGACGCCGTCGTTGTTCAGGTCCTGGTCCGCCACATAGGTCCGGCGGCGGGTGGTGGCGCTGGTGCTGCCGCTCTCGTCCAGGGTGATGTTGACCAGCTCCCCGTTGCGCAGGGCCAGGATGTCGGTGAGCTGGATGGTGGAGCTGGCGGCTCCGGTCTCCGAATCCACCACATAGCCGGTCACATACAGGGCGCTCTCCCCGCCGTACAGGTCCGCGCTGCGGATCCGGTCGATGCTGGCCAGGTCATAGGAGAGCCGGGCCGTCCCCGTCAGGGTCAGGCCGCCGTCTGAGTAGGTATAGTATTCCGCCCGGTTCAGACTGGTGTCCGAGGTGTCCAGGTAGAGAAGCAGCAGCTCGTCCGTGCCGTCCCCGTTCAGGTCGGTCAGACTGTAGCGGGTATAGCTCTGGGCGGCCATCAGCTCCAGATTGCCACCCGACCAGACGCTGTAGGCGGACAGCGCATAGACGCCGGTGGACACCTGCCAGGTAATGACGATCTCCATGTTTTCCTCCCCGTCCAGCTGGGAGTAGACCACTGAATTGACCGCGCTGCCCTGGCCGCTGATGGTGGTCATGATCTCGTATTCGCCCTCGTCATTCTGCCGGAAGAGATAGACCATCAGGGTGGATTCCTCCGTGTCCCGGAGAAAGGCCACCACCTCGCTGACCCCGTCTCCGTCCAGGTCCACGTCCTGGACCGCCTGGGTGTTGGAGCCGGAGAGGGGGGCGGCGTACTCCAGACCGCTGTCCAGCAGGGACTGGATGGCCTGCTGGAGACTCTCATACTCCGAGGACATCTTGGGAAGGGCGTACAGCTCGTCCCCGGATTTCAGGCTGCACCCCGACAGCAGCACCATGATCGCAGACAGCAGCGCCGCCAGTCTGACCCGTCGCCTCATGCCGTCACCTCCCGTCAAAACTACATTCATCCTGTATTTTAGCACAAACCACTGCAAATTCCTATCCCGATTTTCAATTTTCCCCGGCCCCGGCCCTTGCTTTTTCCTGCGGGTTTGGATATAATAGGCTCTGTCAAAACGGATTTGCCGGTGTGATGGAATTGGTAGACGTAGTGGACTCAAAATCCACCGCTGGTGACAGCGTACCGGTTCGAGTCCGGTCACCGGCATGGTCAGGGGACAGGTCCTTTGGAGCCTGTCCCCTTCATTATATCATATTTTTGGACAGTCCGATTCCCCGGCAGAGAGCGTCTCTGCCGGGGAAATGCGTCTGTGCACGCCACCTTTGCCGGTGCATGGCGGATGGGAGGAGCTCTCTCAGGGAAAGGAGAGTCCCGCATATTGAGACTGGACATACCGCAAAAACTGCTCCGCTGCGTGGGAGAGCTTGCGGCCCTTCTCCCAGATGAGGACATAAGAGGCGGTCACAGAGGGATTCACCAGCCGCTTGATACATACGGAGGCGTCCGTCCCGATGTTGGCGGAGGCGGGATAGAGGGTGATGCCCACGTTCTGCCGGGTCAGCTCATAGGCGTTGAGCATATGGGACATCCGGCAGCGGATTTTCAGCTTCTTTTCCGGGGAGGCGACCCAGTCCGTGATCTCCTGGAGCCGGGATTCCCGGGACGGGATGATCAGGTCATAGTCTGTGACCCGCTGAAAGTCCACCGTGTCCCCCGGCTCCTTTGCCAGTGGGCAGGCGTCCGGGATCATGGCGATCCACGGCTCCCTGTAGACCGGGACAGAGTAGACCCCCTCCGCGTTGTGGGGCTCCATGATGATGGCCAGCTCGCAGAGCCCCTTCATCAGCCGGTTGATCACGTCGTCGGAGTTGCCGTTCCACAGGTTGTAGGTGACGTAGGGGTTCTCCTTCTGGAACCCGGCGATCCACCGGGAGAACAGCTTGGGGGCGTGGCCCTCCACCGTGGCCAGGTAGACGACCCCGTGAAGCCCGGTCTGCATCTCCCGGACGTCCTCCTCCGACCGCCGCACCAGATCCAGCACCCGGACGGCGTACTGCCGGAACACCTGCCCCTCATCGGTCAGCTGGAGGGCGTGGGGGTTGCGGAGAAACAGCTGTACGCCCAGCTCCTCCTCCAGGTCTTTGATCTGACGGCTCAGCGGCGGCTGGGCGATGCATAGCTTTTCCGCCGCCCTGGTGAAATTCATCTCCTCCGCCACGGCCAGAAAATACCGAATGTGTCGAAGCTCCATGCTGTCCCTCCTTGCGATACCCAAAAGGTATGGTTGTGGGTTTATTATATGTATTTTACAGACTCCTGTCAAGGTGCTATCATACAGACATCAAAAGAAACCACCACCCCAACCCAGACCTGTATCAAAAGGAGGTACTTGTCATGAAGAACGTTTTTGTATTGATCAGAGAGTTCCTGGAACAGTATTACGCCAGCTTTGCCGTCACCGGCACAAGCGCAATGTAAAGCAGCAAAGGAAGCGGACCTCCTGCTTGCAGGAGGGAGCGCGTGATCTCCCTCCTGTGATGATTCCGGCATAACAGGCAACACCCCTCCCCCGGCACAGAGAATTGCCGTGGGAGGGGTGCTTTGCATATCGGATGCCCTGTGTGCCGCCGACGCTCTTTACGACGCTTTCTTCGGCGCAGGCGTCCGCAGAATTCGCACCAGCATGATAACAGCCGCGATCGCCAGCACAAACTCGGCAACCAGTTGGGCGTAGGCCAGGCCATAGAGCGGCCAGATCATATTCAGAATGATCAGGGCGGGGATTTCCAGAACGACCTTGCGCAGGATCGCAAACACCAGCGCGTTTCGTCCCATTCCACAGGCCTGAAAGACGCCCACAGCCAGGAAATCAATGTCAAGGAAGGGCAATGCCAACGCCATCCCGGAGAGGAAGGCCCCGCCATAGGCGACGACCGCCTCATTTTCCATAAACAGGCCGATGATCGCGCCGCCCTCTGTGAGACAGATCGCTGTGCCAAATGCCATAAGCGCCAGAGAGACCACACCGGCGAAGGTAATGACCTCCTTCATCCGGCGATAGCCCTTGCTGGCATAGTTGTAACTGACCAGAGGCATGATGCCCTGAGAGAACCCCATGGCCACATACATCGGCACCATGGCGGTCTTATGGGCGATGCCCATGGCGGAAACGGCGTCAGCGCCGAATACAGCGGTAAAGTTGTTGAGCACCGTCATGCCGGTGACGTTGAGCAGGTTTTGAATCGCCGCAGGAACGCCCACATTGCAGATCTGGAGGAAGATCTGTCTGTTCCATCGGAGATCCCGGGGCGAAATGCTGACGAAGGTTTTGCCCCGCCGGACAAAGAGCAGCACGAAAAAGTACAGGCAGGCCACGCAGTTGGACAGGAACGTGGCCAGTCCCGCACCGGCAGCGCCCATATTCAGGCCCCAGGGCAAAATGAACACCGGGTCCAGGACGATATTCAGCAGGCACCCGCTCATGGTGCCAATGCTGGCGTTCATTGCCGCCCCTTCGGAGCGGACCATGTTTGCCAAAACCACGTTGAGGATCGCGGGGGCGGCTCCACAGGTGACGGTCCACAGCATATAGTCGGAGGTGGCGGCCCAGGTATCAGCGGATGCCCCAAGAACGGTCAGCAGCGGAGTCTTTAACAGGGTACAGCCGGCAGAGAGGAGCAGGCTGCAAAACAGGGCGCAGTAAAACCCCATTGCCGAGGTTTTTCGCACCGTATCA
>JAJQHP010000100.1 GCA_021199695.1 Clostridiales bacterium | reverse complement strand
GCCCAAGGTCGATCGGGTAGAGCCGTCCAGGCACGTAAAGGGCAGGTTCCTGGTCTTTCTGGACACCGGCTCTCTCATCAAGGTGGGGGCGCAGGAGCTGCTGGACTTCGGCCTCCGCCCCGGCCTGGAGCTGGAGGGGGAGACCTTGCAGCGGCTCATCGCCAGCAGCGAGGACACCTCCGCCCGGGAGCGGGCCGCCCGGATGATCGGGGCCAGGCCCCTGTCCAAGGCGGAGCTGGTGGATAAGCTGGTGGCCAAGGGAGAGGGCCGCCCCCAGGCGGAACGGGCCGCCGACCGGCTGGAGGAGCTGGGGGCCCTCAACGACGGGGAGTACGCCAAAACGGTGGTGCGCCACTATGACCGGATGGGCTACGGCCCCCAAAAGCTCCGGGAGGAGCTGTACCGCCGGAAAATCCCCCGGGACTGCTGGGCAGACGCTCTGGCGGAGGCCCGGCCGGAGGAGGAGGCCGCGGCGGAGTACCTGGCCTCCAAATGCCGGGGAGCGGCCTCCGACCCCCGCAGCTATCAGCGTCAGACCAACGCCCTGCGCCGCCGGGGCTTCTCCTGGCAGGCCATCCGGTCGGTGATGGGAGCCTGTCCCACAGGTGAGGACGGCTGGGATTGACAGCGGCATACCTTGTTAAGAATTGTGAAAATAAAGTAAATTTGGACAACCTTTGGGAGCTGAGGCTTTACCCCGGCTCCCAAATCTGCTATACTGGCGGGAGTGAAGGAGTGATTTCATTGGGCTATTCCATCGCCTTTATCAGCCTGGGCTGTGATAAAAACCGGGTCAACTGCGAGCAGATGGCCGCCCTGGTGCAGGACGCGGGCCACTTTGTCGTGGACGAGCCGGAGGGGGCCGACCTCTGCGTGGTCAACACCTGCGGCTTCATCGACGCCGCCAAGGAGGAGGCCATCGCCAACATCCTGGAGATGGCGGCGTTGAAGGAGCGGGGCCTGCTGAAAAAGATCCTGGTCACCGGCTGCCTCTCCCAGCGGTATCGGGAGGAGATCAAGGAGGAGCTGCCCGAGGTGGACGGCCTTCTGGGCACCGGGAGCTACACCGACATCGTGGCCGCCATAGAGGAGGTCATGGACGGGGTTTATCCGGAGTACTTCGGGGATATCAACAATACCTTTGAGGACGGGGACCGAATGGTGTCCACCAACCCCTGGACGGCGTACCTGAAAATTGCCGAGGGCTGCTCCAACCGGTGCGCCTTCTGCGTCATCCCCAGTCTCCGGGGGAAATACCGCAGCCGCTCCATGGAGAGCATCCTGGCGGAGGCCCGGGCGCTGGCGGACGGCGGCGTGCAGGAGCTGATCCTCATCGCCCAGGACGTGAGCCGCTACGGCAAGGAGCGGTACGGGCGGTATATGCTGCCCCAGCTGCTCACCGAGCTGTGCAAGCTGGACTTCCACTGGATACGCCTCCACTACCTCTATCCCGACGCCATCACCGACGAGCTCATCGACGTCATGGCCCGGGAGGAGAAGATCGTCAACTATGTGGACATCCCCATCCAGCACGTCAGCGACCGTATCCTGACCGCCATGTGCCGCCGGGGGACCAAGGCCCAGATCACCGAGCTGTTCCACACCCTCCGCCGCCGTCTGCCGGGGGTGGTCATCCGCACCAGCCTGATCTGCGGCCTCCCGGGAGAGACGGAGGAGGAATTTGACGAGCTGTGCCGGTTCCTCCGGGAGGAGCGGCTGGAGCGGGCGGGGGTGTTCCAGTTCTCCCCGGAGGAGGGGACCCCTGCCGCCGCCATGCCCGACCAAATTTCGGCGGAGACCGCCCAGCGGCGAGTAGAGCTGCTCACCGACCTCCAGAGCCGGGTCATGGACGACTGGAACGAGGCCCATCTGGGCCAGGTGACAGAGGTCCTCTGCGAGGGCTTTGACGAGGATATGGGCTGCTGGGCGGGCCGTACCTACGCCGACTCCCCGGGCATCGACGGCACGGTGTACTTCACCGCCGCAGGAGAGGTCCCGGCGGGGACCTTCGTCCCGGTGCTGCTCACCGGCACGGAGGACGGAGAGCTGCTGGGAGAGATCGACCGGTGGGAGGAGACGCTATGAATACCGCCAACAAGATCACCCTCTTCCGGGTGGTCCTCATCCCCGTCTTTGTCATCGTCTGCTATCTGGAGGCCCCCGCCGCCCAGTGGGTGGCCCTGGGCCTGTTCATCGTCGCCAGTCTCAGCGACTTTGTGGACGGCTACATCGCCCGGAATTACAACCAGGTCACCGACTTCGGCAAGTTCCTGGACCCCATTGCGGACAAGCTGCTGGTGACCGCCGCCATGCTCATCTTCGTGGAGCAGGGGCGGATGCCCGCCTGGGTGCTGCTGTGCGTTATCGCCCGGGAGTTCGCCGTCTCCGCCCTCCGGCTGGTGGCGGTGGACAACGGCCGGGTCATCGCCGCCGCCTGGTCGGGGAAGGTCAAGACCGCCTGTACCATGGTGGGTATCTGCCTGATGCTGGCCTTCCGCCAGTGGCCGGCGCTGGACGCGGTGGTGAACGCCGTCATCTTGCTGACCACCGTCTATTCCGGGGTGGAATACTTCTGGAAAAACCGGGACGCCCTGAACCCGGAAAAGTGACCGGACGGGCCGCTCAAGCCCGGCGAATACGGGGGCGGGAAGTTGTATCGGACCTGTTGTCCGTTTGTGGAAAAAGCGTACAAATAAGCGGGTTAATTAACTGAAACGCCAAAAGGACGCCGACAGCGAAGGGGGAGGGGAGAACGAGCCTTCCCCCTTCGCTGAAATTTTTTCAGCTTTTCAGCGTTCGGCAGAATTGCACGAAAAGAAGGACTAAAAGAATCCGGAAAATGCCAAAATCTACCAAACCGGCCGGGGACGGCGGGAAAATTTCCCCCGGACGGATTGACACCGGCGGGGAGAGATGATAGTATAATACAAGTGATCAGCCGCGATGAAGGGGAAGAGTAGCGCAGCATTGCCAGCCAGCGAGGACGGGTCAGCGGATGGGAGCCTGTCTCTGGACGTCTGTGTGAAGTGCGCCCCGGAGCGGGAGGGCAATGCCTCCGGAGGCCGCCGTTACCGGCCGTCGAGTGATAAACGAGAGTGGAACCGCGGTATGACGCCGCCTCTTGCCTTTGGGCAGGAGGCGGTTTTTGTGTTCCATTTGACGATGTATCAACGGAATATGGAGCGGATGTAGATGAAATTGTTTCAAAGACTGAGCGAGCTGCTGGGGGCCTATCAGGCCAGGGACCCCGCCGCCCGGAGCAAGCTGGAGATTTTCCTGCTCTATCCCGGCGTCCTGGCCACCATCTATTACCGCCTGGCCCATTTTCTCCACGTCCACGGCCTGCGGTTCCTGGCCCGATGTATCTCCCAGTGGGCCCGGTTCTGGACGGGCATTGAGATCCACCCGGGGGCGACCATCGGCCGCCGCCTGGTCATCGACCACGGCATGGGCATCGTCATCGGGGAGACGGCGGAGCTGGGGGACGATGTGCTGCTCTACCAGGGCGTGACCCTGGGCGGCACCGGCAAGGACCAGGGTAAGCGCCACCCCACCATCGGCAACAACGTGCTCATCGGCACCGGAGCCAAGGTGCTGGGACCCTTTAAGGTGGGGGACGGGGCCCGTATCGCCGCCAACGCGGTGGTCCTGCAGGAGGTCCCCCCGGACGCCACCGCCGTGGGCGTCCCCGCCCATGTGGTGAAAATTTCCGGCCAGCGGGTGGCCTACGCCAGCAACGTGGACCAGATCCACGTCACCGACCCTGTGGCCGAGACGATGAAATCCCTGCTCTCCCGGGTGGAGTTCCTGGAGCAGCAGCTGGATGAACAGTATTTACAAAATCAGCAGAAGCAGGAAGCGGAACAGGAGGAGCAGTAATGGAAATTTTTAACTCTATGACCCGCCGCAAGGAGGAGTTCGTCCCCATCGAGGAGGGCAAGGTGCGGATGTACGCCTGCGGCCCCACCGTATACAACCTCATCCATGTGGGCAACGCCCGGCCCATCATCCTCTTTGACGTGCTCCGGCGGTATCTGGAGTACCGGGGCTATGATGTGACCTTCGTCCAGAACTTTACCGATGTGGACGATAAGATCATCAAACGGGCCAACGAGGAGGGCATTTCCAGCCAGGAGGTGGCGGAGAAGTATATTCAGGAGTACTTCACCGACGCCCAGGGCCTGGGGGTCCGCCCCGCCACCATCCACCCCAGAGCCACCGAGACCATGGACGAGATCATCGACCTGGTGCAGACCCTGGTGGACAAGGGCTACGCCTATCCGGTGCCCAGCGGAGACGTGTACTACCGCACCCTGAAATTCAAGGGCTACGGCAAGCTGTCCCACCAGCCCATCGAGGATCTGATGTCCGGGGCCCGCATCGACGTGAATGACGAGAAGGAGAACCCCCTGGATTTCGCCCTGTGGAAGGCGGCCAAGCCCGGCGAGCCTGCCTGGGACTCCCCCTGGGGCAAGGGCCGTCCCGGCTGGCACATCGAGTGCTCCGCCATGAACCGGAAGTATCTGGGCAAGACCATCGACATCCACTGCGGCGGCGAGGACCTCCAGTTCCCCCACCACGAGAACGAGATCGCCCAGTCCGAGGCGGCCAACGACGCCCCCTTCGTCCACTACTGGATGCACAACGGCTTTTTGAACATCGACAACAAGAAGATGTCCAAGTCCCAGGGGAACTTCTTCACCGTCCGGGACGCGGCGGAGGTCTATGGCTATGAGCCCATCCGCCTGTTCATGCTCTCCGCCCACTACCGCACCCCCCTGAACTACTCCGCAGAATCCCTCCAGCAGGCCCAGGCCGCTCTGGAGCGGCTGTACTCCGCCCGGGACAACCTGACCTTCCTGGCAGAAAACGGCGGGGAGGGCGGCCCCAACCCGGTGGAGCAGGCAGTCCTCGACGAGGCGGGGACCTACCGGGAGCGGTTCGACGCCGCCATGGACGACGACTTCAACACCGCCGACGCCGTCTCCGTCCTCTTTGAGCTGGTCCGGGCGGCGAACCGGGCGGTAGCCCCGGAGCAGAAGCCCACCAAGGCGGGCGCAGCCGCCCTGCTGAAGCTGATCGGGGAGTTTACCGGCGTGCTGGGACTGCTCTATGCCCGGGAGAAGGAGGAGAGCCTGGACGACCAGGTGGAGGCCCTCATCGCTCAGCGCCAGGCCGCCCGGGCGGCAAAGAACTGGGCGGAGGCCGACCGTATCCGGGACGAGCTGAAGCAAATGGGGATAATCCTTAAAGATACCAAACAGGGCGTTCAGTGGAAAAAAGAGTGAACGGACGGATAACCGGCGGGGGAGGGCGGACCTCCCCCGCTTCCCTGTTGCCCTGCTTTTTTTCAGGGGAAAAAGGTGTTCACTAAAATTTAAAAAATTTTCGTCCAAAACGGTTGACATTGGTAAAATGATAAATTATAATAAACCTACTAACAAGTACAGCTTTGACGGCATGGCCGGGCTTACGCGTTGAAGTGACTTCCCTGTGGCAGGCCCAGCAGCGGGGAGGTTTGCCCGGTCAAAGGTTCGAGCCGAATCGACTTGTAAAAGGAGTATGAGTAGCCCATGTTAAAGGAAAACGAAGGCAAAATCTTTGAGCTGCTGAATAACGACGAGCTGGCGGCCCAGGTGATGGAGGTCATCCGGGCGGACGAGGCAGAGCGCCGCGCCGCTCTGGTCCGGCGTCAGAGCGAGGGCCTGCGCAACGCCCGGGAGCGGGGCGTCCGTCTGGGCCGTCCCCCTGCGAAGCGTCCCAGAAAGTTCCAGAGCATCTACACCATGTACTGCGATGAGAAGGTCAGCGCCCGCGCCGCCTCTCAGATGCTGGGCGTCTCTCCCGGCACCTTCAAGCGCTGGGTGCTGGAGGAGCAGAAGCGGGAGCAGGAGGGCAAGGCTGCCGAGCAGCCCGCCGAGAGCGAGTCCACCGAGGCCTGAGTACGACCACTGATAACGCAATGCGGCGGTTCCGAACCTTCGGAACCGCCGTTTTTCGGTTTCCTGCCTCTTCCTTTTTCCCTCATAATCGGGTATACTGCTGGTAACAGAGAAACGGGGGTGGACCGCCTTGGAGCTGACGCCGTCACAATTCAATGAACGGGAGATCCTCCGCTACCTGGGCTGCACCCGGGAGCCGCCGGAGGAGCTGCTCCGCCTGGTCCGGGCGGGAATCGCCCAGATTGCGGCGGCGGCCCGGCCCCGGCTGGTCTGGCGTCTGCTGGACCTGGAGGGGACCCATCCCGTGGGGACCTCCGTCACCTTCCAGGGGGAGGACATCCGCCGCCACTTGCAGGGTTGCCGTCAGGTCGTCCTGATGGCGGTCACATTAGGCCCAGATGTGGAGACCCTGCTCCTCCGGAAAGAGGTGCAGGACATGGCCCAGGCCCTGGTGCTGGACTGTTGCGCCTCCGCCGGGGTGGAGGCGGTCTGCGACCAACTGGAGGAGCAGCTCCGGGCCGAGTGGCGGGAGCGGGGGAAGTATCTCACCGACCGGTTCAGCCCCGGGTACGGGGATTTCCCCATCGGGCAGCAGCCGGAGCTGTGCCGTCTGCTGGACACCCAGCGGCGCATCGGCCTTTCCCTGACGGCCAGCGGCATTATGGTCCCCCGGAAGTCGGTGACGGCGGTGCTGGGGATAGCCGACACCCCCCGGCACCGGCGGAGCCAGGGCTGTGCAGGCTGCGCCATGTACGAAAACTGCGCCATGAGAAAAGGAGGGACCCCCTGTGGAGGATAACAAGCGGAGCGAAACGCCGTTCCTGCTGCTGGACGGGGCCACCGGCACCCAGCTGCTGGCGGCGGGGATGCCCCTGGGGATGCGGCCGGAGCTGATGTGCTTCGAACATCCGGAGGTGGTGGAGCGGGTCCACCGGGACTATATTCAGGCGGGCAGCGGCGTGATTTACGCCAACACCTTCGGGGCCAACGCCCATAAGCTGGCGGGGACGGGCTACCGGCCCGCCCAGGTGATCCGCCGGGCGGTGGAGATCGCCCGCCGGGCCGCCCAGGGGACGGCCGTGAAGGTGGCTCTGGATATCGGCCCCATCGGGGAGCTGTTGGAGCCGCTGGGGACCCTGTCCTTCCAGGAGGCCTACGACCTCTACCGGGAGATGGTGGAGGCGGGAGCCGCCGCCGGAGCCGATCTGGTGGTGTTCGAGACGATGACCGACCTGGGAGAGGTCCGGGCGGCGGTGCTGGCGGCGAAGGAGCATTCCCGCCTGCCGGTGTACGTCACCATGACCTTTGAGGAGAACCGCCGCACCTTCACCGGCTGCACCGTCCCCGCCATGGCCCTGACCTTACAGGGCCTGGGGGTGGACGCCGTGGGGGTGAACTGCTCTCTGGGGCCGAAGGAGATCTACCCCCTCATGGAGGAGCTGGTCCAGTGGACCGACCTCCCCCTCATCGTCAAGCCCAACGCCGGTCTCCCCGACCCGGTGACCAACGCCTACGACCTGGCCCCGGAGGAATTTGCCCGGCAGATGACCGCTTTTGCCGACCTGGGCATCACCATTCTGGGGGGCTGCTGCGGCACCACCCCGGACTTTATCCGCGCCCTGTCCGCCGCCCTGGAGGGGCGCGCCCCCGGAAAACGGCCCCCCAGGAGCCGCCACGGAGTCTGCTGCGCCTCGAAGGTGGTGGAGCTAAACGGCGTCCGGGTCATCGGGGAGCGCATCAACCCCACGGGGAAAAAGCGCTTCCAGCAGGCCCTCCGGGAGCACGACCTGAACTACATTCTGGAGCGGGGCATGGAACAGCAGGAGGCGGGGGCGGACATTCTGGACGTGAACGTGGGCCTGCCCGGCCTGGACGAGCCCGCCATGATGGTGGACGTGGTCTCCGCCCTCCAGGCTATGGTCCCCCTGCCGCTGCAGATCGACTCCTCTGACCCCCGGGCCATCGAGGCGGGCCTCCGGTGCTACACCGGCAAGGCCATCGTCAACTCGGTCAACGGCAAGGGGGAGGTGCTGGCCTCCGTCCTGCCCATCGTCAAAAAGTACGGCGCCGCCGTGGTGGGACTGGCTATGGACGAAAACGGCATCCCCCAGACGGCGGAGGAGCGGATGACCATCGCCCGACGCATCCTGAGCGCCGCCCTGGCGGCGGGCATCCCCCGGGAGGATGTGTACATCGACTGCCTGACCCTCACCGTCTCCGCCCAGCAGGAGCAGGCGGCGGAGACCCTCTCCGCCGTGCGGCAGGTGAAGGAGGAGCTGGGGCTGCACAATGTCCTGGGGGTGTCCAACATCTCCTTCGGCCTGCCGGATCGCACCCGTATCACGGAGAGCTTTCTGGTCCAGGCCATGGGGTGCGGCCTCGACCTGCCCATCATCAACCCCAACCAGAGGCAGATGATGGACGCGGTGGCTGCCTTCCGGGTGCTCTCCGGGGAGGACCGGGACGCCGCCGCCTATATTCAGCGGTTCGCCGCTGCCCCCGCCGCGCCTGTCGCCCCCGCTGTCTCCAGCGCAGGGGCGGAAATGGACATGGCTACCGCCGTGGGCAAGGGATTGAAGGACGAGTGCCGCCGCCTGACGGTGGAGCTGCTGAAAACGAAAACCGAGCTGGAAATCGTCAACGAGGAGCTCATCCCCGCCCTGGACCTGGTGGGGGAGCGGTACGAGCGGCAGGAGATCTTCCTCCCCCAGCTCATCAACTCCGCCAACGCCTCCTGCGAGGCCTTTGAGGTCATCAAGCAGTCCATCCTCAACCGGGGCGGGGAGTCCGTCTCCAAGGGCAAGATCGTCATGGCCACAGTGGAGGGGGACATCCACGACATCGGCAAGAACATCGTCAAGGTCATCCTGGAGAACTACGGCTACCAGATCATCGACCTGGGCCGGGACGTGCCGGTGCAGAAGGTGGTGGACGCCGCCATCGCCCACGACGTCCGCCTGGTGGGCCTCTCCGCCCTGATGACCACCACGGTGGAGAGTATGCGCCGCACCATCGCCGCCCTGCACGCGTCCGGCCACCCCTGCCAGATCTGGGTGGGGGGCGCGGTGCTCACCCCGGAGTACGCCAAAGAGATTGGGGCGGACTTCTACGCCAAGGACGCCCGGGAGAGCGTGGAGATCGCCCGGAAGGTGCTGGGGTGACGAATACCGAAATAATTTTGAAAAATCCGGAAAAACCCCTTGCAAACGGGAACACTTTATAGTATAGTAACTCAGGATTACGCACACCAGGGGGATTTTGCGCCCTGTTGCCGCTTGCGGTGGACGCAGAGGATGAACCCGGTGGAGGGATCAACAAATTTTTTAGGAGGAATCAATCCATGGCAGTCGTATCTATGAAACAGCTCCTGGAGGCCGGCGTTCACTTCGGCCACCAGACCCGTCGGTGGAACCCCAAGATGGCCGCTTACATTTACACCGAGCGTAACGGCATCTATATCATCGACCTGCAGAAGACGGTGAAGAAGCTGGAGGAGGCCTACTCCTTCGTGAAGGACATCGCCGCCGAGGGCAAGACCGTCCTCTTCGTGGGCACCAAGAAGCAGGCCCAGGACGCCATCCGTGAGGAGTCCGGCCGCTGCGGTATGTTCTATGTGAACTCCCGCTGGCTGGGCGGTATGCTGACCAACTTCAAGACCATGCGCACCCGTGTGGACCGTCTGGCTCAGCTGAAGAAGATGCAGGAGGACGGCACCTTTGATATGCTCCCCAAGAAGGAAGTCATCAAGCTGCTCCACGAGCAGGAGAAGCTGGAGAAGTACCTGGGCGGCGT
>JAJQHP010000145.1 GCA_021199695.1 Clostridiales bacterium | reverse complement strand
CCATTATAACACATCGGCTGAGGGCTGTCAAAAGCTATCTGAGCCGGGCCGCGCGTCCCTCACAGCCGCCCCTCGATGAGCCGCCGGAGCCGCTGCTGCCAGATGGCGCACTCCCCGGCCAGCTCGTGGAACAGGCCCCGGAGATCGGCCTCCGCCGTCCGCCGCTCCGCTGCCCGATAGGCTGCCTCCGCCCTGCGCATCCGAAAGAACAGGCTGCGGCAGCTCTCCACCAGCAGAGAACCGTCTCCCCGCACCGATGGCTCGGCGGGGAGAAACCGGACGCCGGTGGCGAGAAACAGGGCCGCCGAGAGCCGCCGGGCCTGACTGCGGCAGCCCTCCGCCATCTGTCGCAGCTCCGACCACCGGCGGCAGGCCGCCGCCAGATTCAGCGACTGCGTGACCGACTGGCGGAGAAAACCGATGCTGTCTCCCGGCCCTGTCGCTGCGGCCGGAGCAGTCGGCGCATTCGGCAGAATGGGGCTCTCCGTCCCGGCCCGCACCCGCTGCCACACCCGGCGGAACTGTTCGGCCTCGTCCGGGGCCCTTTGGGTATCCTCCATGTCGTTTCCCTCCTTTTCCCCATTCTATTCCCAATGGGATGAAAGGGACACAGAGCAGCCTTGACAGCCGCTAAAGGCAGCAAACCCCGCCAATGCGTACAGCTGCACTGGCGGGGTTTGATTTGATACGGTATCTGTGTGTCATGCGGCCTTTTTCCGGCCGTCCAATCCCAGCCCGCTCTTTTCTAACGCCTTTTTCAGGGCAATGGCCAGGGGCGGGGCCGCTACGATGGCGATGGCGGCGTTAAAGACGGAAGCGGGAATTTTGGAGACGATGGCGGTCAGCCCCAGGGCGGCGGAGCCCTCCTCGGCGAACAGGCCGGAGATGAGGAAGGTCTTGAGAAAGTACAGGACGTAATAGGCGGCGCAGCCCGCCACGGTGCCGGTGAGGTACTTGGCGTAGAGACGGTTCTCATTCTTTTTCAGCAGGGCGGCGGCCACGATGCCCGCCACCAGGCCCAGCGCGCCCTTGGTCAGGAAGGTGATCCAGCACTCGGCGGCATAGAGGGGGTTGGTCAGGTCATACAGGGCGGAGCCAAGACCGGAGGCCAGGCCGCCCACCGGGCCAAGGAGCAGTCCGCACAGGGCGCAGACGATGCTGGCCAGGGTAAAGGCGGTGTTCCCGCCCACGGAGACGGGCAGCACGATGCGGGCATAGTTGCTGGCAAAGACCAGAGCGGACATCAGGCCCAGATAGGCCAGCTTGCGGGTGGAAAAGGTCTGATTCATACGGCATCCTTCCAATCATCTTAAACTCATTCCTTAAGGATGCCCCTATGATACCAGCAAACTGACCCGGTTTCAAATGCCAGATATCTCCTTTTTTATAAGGTCAGATGACCATTCCCCCGTTGACCCCCAGCACCTGACCGGTGACAAACCGGGACTGGGGGGAGCAGAGATAGTAAATTGCCTCCGCCACGTCGGAGGGCTCCCCCAGACACTCCAGGGGGGTCTCCTGCCGGAGTGCCTCCAGATCGTCCGGGGAGAGGTGGGCGTTCATGTCCGTCTGAATGACCCCGGGGCAGACGCAGTTGACCCGGATGTGGGAGGGGCCTACCTCCTTTGCCAGGGCCTTGGTGAAGGCGATGACCGCCCCCTTGGCGGCGGAATAGGCCACCTCGCAGGAGCCGCCGGTCTGGCCCCACATGGAGGAGAGGGTGACGACGGCCCCGGCCTTCTGACGGACAAAGTGGGGCAGCGCCGCCCGGCAGGTGTAAAATATCCCGTCCACGTCGGCGGCGAACAGCCCCCGCCACTGGTCATCGGTGACGTCGGTGAGCAGCATCTGGGGCAGGGCGATGCCCGCATTGCACACCAGGGCGTCCAGCCCCCCGAGGGCAGAGAGGGCGGTCTCCACTGTCCGCCCGGCCTCGTCGGATCGGGAGACGTCCCCCTGAATGGGGATCGCCGTCCCTCCGGCCTGTCGAATCGCCTGACAGACCTCCTCCGCCTGACGCCGGCTGTGGAGGTAGTTGACCCCCACCTGCCAGCCCCGGCGGCCAAAGGCCAGGGCGGCGGCGGCACCGATGCCCCGGGAGGCCCCGGTGATGAGAACGGTTTGCGGCATGGCTGCCTCCTTCCTGGTGGGCGGAGTGGACGGAACGGGTCATCCCATCATTTGGATGCCGTCTCCTGGGGCAGGGGGATGGTGATGCGCAGGGAGAAACAGCCCCCCTCGGTAGACACCGTCATCTCCCCGCCGTACTTCCGGGCGGTGTGGCGGATGCTTTTCATGCCGTAGCCGTGGTAGCCGTTTTGGGGCTTGACGGAGACAGGCAATCCGTCCCGGAAGGCCAGTTTCTCCTGAAGGGGGTTGGTGACGCTGATGACCAGAAACCGCTGCCGCACGTGGACCAGCACATCGATCACCCGCAGCTCCTTGCTCTCGCATTTGCGCACTGCCTCAATGGCGTTGTCCAGGGCGTTGCCCATGACGGTGTACAGGTCCACCGGGTCCATAAAGCCCAGGCTGGAGCCGTCGGCCACGCAGTTGATGCTGATCTCGTTGGCCTCGCACAGCAGGCTCTTTTCCGTGAGGACGGTGTCCAGCGTCTCGTTGTTCGTCCGGACGGCTGCATCGTAGATGCGCACCGAGTCCTCGATCTCCCGGATGTACCGCTCCCGCTGCTCGCTCCCCTCCATGGTGCGCATGGCGGCCACCTGATGCTTCAGGTCGTGGCACTTGCGGTTGATAAGGGCGATGTTCTCCCTGGAGAGCTGGTACTGGGCCGCCTGCTGGTGCCACATCAGATTCATGGTCTCCAGCTCATGGCGGATGGCGCTCTTCTGAAACAGGGAGGTCTGGAGATAGAGGATGGTCAGGCAGTAGATCTCACACAGGAGGAACAGGACGCCGATCGTCCCCTGGGGGTTCAGCTCGCCCCCCTGATAGACTGCCGTCCACAGTCCGCCAAAGAGCAGATACAGGAGAATGGCGGAGGTCAGCTGCCGGGGCCCAACGTGCTGGCTCTCATAGACCGGAAGCCACCGGTCCACCGTCAGTCCCAGAAGGGCGCACACCGTCCCAGTCAGCAGGAACAGCAGACCCAGCTGAGCGAGGGAGGTCTCCGCCTGGAGGCCCGGCAAATACTGGCAGAGCATCTGCCAGATCTCATAGAGCAGGGAGCCGGTGCAGCAGGACCAGATGGCGAAATACAGCGCTACCCCCGGCTTCGCAGTGGTGCAGCTCAGGCCCATTAGCCAGCCCACAGCCAACAGTGCCAGGGGCCACAGGTACGCCGCCAGTGAGAAGGACACCGCCAGGGCAAGTCCCCACTCCAGCAGCAGCTGCCCCACCAGCCAGGCCACCGCCCCCAGGCCGAACCGCTGCCGCCGGTCCAGAGGGTAGATGTAAATGACGCATACCAGCCACCGGAGGATGCACTCCGGCAGGACGTCGGTCAGGGCCGTCAGCGCAGGGGTCATGTGTTGCCTCCTACATAGCTGGTCACTGCCGCCAGGAATGCCGCCTTGTTCCGGCGGCTGATCTCCAGCTTGCTTCCCGCCACCGTCACCACATCCCGGTTCACCTCGGAGACGTGGGCCAGATTCACCAGGTACCAGTGGTTGCACCGGGCAAAGTGATAGGGGGTCAGCTCCAGCTCGGCGCTCTGCATAGTGCCCCGGAGGATGTACTCTCCGCTCCGGGTGTGGTAGTGGAGCATATGGTTTTGAATTTCCACATAGAAGATATCCCGGGTGTTCAGCCGCCGCATGCCCCCTGGGAGATTCAGGGTGATCGCGCCGCCGATGCGGTTCTTCGCCCGCTCCACCGCCCGGTCAAATTTCAGGGCAAAGGTATCGTACTGCACCGGCTTGACCAGAAAGTCCAGCGCGCCTACGGAGTAGCCGTCGATAGCGAACTGGGCCATCTGGGTGATGAACATGATGACTACCTGATCATCGTGCCGGCGGATCAGCTCCGCCACCTTCATTCCGTCCATATCCGGCATTTTGATGTCCAGCAGCATGATGTCAAAGCCTCTGTCCTCGCTCTGGATCAGCTCCACGCCGCTGTTGAAGAAAACGACCTCCAGCGGCTGGGAATGGGTCTCCGCATACCGGTTCAGATAGCGCTCCGTCTGCTCCCGATAGCTCTGCTCATCCTCCGCCACCGCAACTCGCAGCATATGGCCGTCCTCCCTTCCTGTGCGCCGTCCATGGGCCGGACGGCATTTCAAACCATTTTACAGTATTATAGCAGAACACGGAAAAAAAGAGAATAGAAATGGCGGAAAAAGCTGGGCCTGGATTTTCAGAAACGCGCTCGATCCCCCAAAAACATCCAGGGCGCAGTCACCCGCACAGGACTGCGGATGACTGCGCCGGTGGCCGGGGCTGCCGCTTCAACGGAACAGGAACATCCCTTTGATTTGCAGCCGGAGCACAGGCTCTTCTCTCTGCCTGCACTCCTGGGGCCTATTTCACAGACGGGGGCGATGGGCGCTGAGCCTGACAGCGGCTCCTGCCCCCGTCCGGCCCGGCGTTCCACGGTGGGGTTTCGTTCCTCTCCGCCGCCTCGCCGCCTGCTGGTATCATTCTGCCCCGTCTGTGCCCGGTTATGCATTGGTCGCCTCTGGCACATTTTTCCGGCGGCATCCTTATATAATAGAACAGCAATGTGAGGAGATGGTCTGTCGTGTCGCTGGAGCTGCTCGTCCCCATTCTGGCCCTGGGCTGTGGCCTGCTGGCCTTTCGCCGGGCCGCCCGTCCCCTGCTGCTCCTGCTCTGCCGGACAGCGGCAGGAGGGTTATTCCTGGCCCTGGCCGCCCCGGCGGGGAGCTGGCTTGGGGTCAATCTGTTCAATTCCCTGGTGCTGGGGCTGCTGCTGATGCTCCGGTGGAGCCTTTTGACCGGCTTCTAGTGGACAAACAAGAAATTTTGAAAAACGAAAGTGAGAATTTGAGAGTATCCGTGAGTATTCGGCCGATTTTGAAAGAATTTGCCATGCTAAATCAATTTTCCTGTTGACAGGAAACCTGCGACGTGTTATAAATATACCTGCGCCGTTTTGTGGCCTTTCCCACTCACAATCGGCGAATTGCAGGTCATTTGTAGCAGCTTTTGCTTACAAGAGAAGAACGTTTGGAGGTTCTCATATGTCCACCTATATGGCTAAAAAAGAGGACGTCGTCCGCAAGTGGTATGTGCTGGACGCCGCCGGAAAGCCCCTGGGCAAGACCGCCGTTGCCGCCGCTGACATTCTCCGGGGCAAGGTCAAGCCCGATTTCACCCCCCATGTGGATACCGGTGATTTCGTCATCATCATCAACGCCGATAAGGCCGTCCTCACCGGCAACAAGCCCACCCAGAAGTACTATCGTCACCACTCCGGCTGGACCGGCGGTCTGAAGGAGATTCAGTACAAGACTCTGATGGCCAAGCGTCCCGAGTTCGCCATGGAGCTGGCGGTCAAGGGTATGCTGCCCAAGAACAGCATCGGCGATGCCTGCCTGCGCCGTCTTCGCGTCTACAAGGGCGCCGAGCACGGCCACGAGGCCCAGAAGCCCATCGTTGTGGAATAAGGGGAGGTAATCGAAGATGTATCAGAGCAAGAAGCCCTATGTGTACGGCACTGGCCGTCGTAAGTCCTCTGTCGCCCGGGTCCGCCTGTATGAGGGTGGCACCGGTTCCATCACCATCAACGGCCGGGATATCGACGATTACTTCGGTCTGGATACCCTGAAGCTCGTCACACGTCAGCCCCTGGTCCTCACCGAGACCGTGGGCAAGGTGGACGTGGTGGCCACCGTCTCCGGCGGCGGCGTCAGCGGACAGGCCGGCGCCCTGCGTCACGGCATCGCCCGTGCCCTGCTGGAGATCAACCCTGACTACCGGGGCGCCCTGAAGAAGGCCGGTTTCCTGACCCGCGACCCTCGTATGAAGGAGCGGAAGAAGTACGGTCTCAAGGCCGCCCGTCGTGCGCCGCAGTTCAGCAAGCGCTGATTTTTCCAAAAAACCGAATCAAAACAGCTCAAAACCCCGGAAAATCACGGTTTTCCGGGGTTTCTGCATTCCGCCGGAACGCCGGGTCTCCGGGTTCAAGGTGCTTTCAAACACAGCGCCAAAATAGTGGGGCTGATCTCCGAGCAGTCGAAGCCGGTGCTGGCTTTGTTCAGCAGCAGCTCTCTGATCTCATCCGTGAAGGGCGGTATCTCGATGTCCTCATCGGAGAACAATCCGCCGTTGACGTAGGGGAATGCCGCCAGTTCTGGATTGTCCTCCGCCAGATAGTCGTGGAACATTCCGTGTCGCCCGAAAATGCCCGCGTCCTCCGCATACAGGCAGAACACCAACCGGACGCAAAGCACGTTCAGACTGTGCATTGCTTTTTTGCTGGTGGGGTCACGGTACTGTTTTGCAAAGGCATCGTAAAGTAGATCAACGATCTCCCCGGCGGCCATAGAGACTTCCATCTCTCGCTTCAAATGTTCGTTACCCATGTCTACCAGAAATTGCAGACGATGGTATTCCTTCGGCAGGTCTTTCAGCAGAATTTTCTCCGGCTCACCGCCGGGGCGCTCCATATCGTAGACATAGAATTTTTCAAAGTTACAGGTCACGACCCACCGGGGTGCTGGGACAGGGGCAGCTCGGTGATGTTCAAAAGGGGTTTGGGGATTCCCCCAACTAGTCTGCGGAGCGGAGTCTTTTGTAGCACAAAGACATTGCGGGCTGGTTAGTGTAGAAGCGCTACCCCTCCCCTCGCAACGCCACATCCTGTGTTAGCCTCCGATTCCACCGCAGGCTGAGGAACACGCCTGCGGCAATGGAAAACAGCAGCGTCACGGCGGAGGAGAATACAATACCACACATTCCAAACAGCTGATGCATCAGCAGCAAAACGGGCAGATAAAAAATTCCCTTGTCCATCAGGGCAACCAGCGTGGCGTAGGACGCCTTACCGGTGGCCTGCAAAAAAGTCTGGCAGAGCTGGTATATCCCGTAAAACGGCCCTATCACGATAGAGGCAAAAATCATCACCGAGCCATAGGCGATTACTTCCGAGTTATCAATAAAAAGGGCAAGGATTTGCTGCCGGAACAGGAAGCAGAGCAGGGAGATCACGCTGCCCAGCAGAGCCGTGAAGATGGCAGTGGAGCGTATGATTTGACCGACTCGCTCCCGGTTCCCTCTGGCGTGATTGAAAGAGATGGCGGGCTGTAACCCCATACAAATGCCCATCAGCAGCACGGACAGCAGCATACCGGCCTTCCCGGCCACCCCCTGGGCCGCCAGCGCCACAGTGCCATATTCAATCATCATATTGTTGGAAATCACATTGGAAACGCTCATCAGCAGCGTGCTGCACGCCAGGGGCATCCCCAGGGAGAGAATTGAGGGCAGCACGTTCAGCGTCAGGTATTTGGGGTGCAGAGAAAACGCAGGCTGCTTAGAAAGGCCGATGGCGCGTACTTTCCCCTCTTTGTAAGCTTTCTCCATCAGGCGATAACCGGCAATATAGTTTCCGGCAGGCTGGTGGAGTAGCAGCAGGTCAATGTAATCCGTGTTCAGGCGTTTCAGGGTCTTGTCCACCACATTCTTCTGTTCGTAGAAGGAGGGCCACAGTTTGGTCTCCAGGAAAATTTCCTCTCTGGCCAGTCCCGATCTTTTCATGCCACGACCGACAGCCTTTTCATTCATATACGCATTTGCTGTGTCGATCAGTTTGTATCCGCTCTTCAATGCGGCAAGAACCGATGCCTCCGCATCATCCGGTTGCAGAAGGAAAGTTCCAATACCAGCCATCGGCATTTTTACACCGTTATTCAAAGTTACATATTCCATTGTGAATTCCTCCGTTTCTTTTGATGCTCTTATCATAGCCTGTTTTTTATAAATAAGAAGTTCCCTTTGGTTTTTCAGTTATAAGTCAAAGGTAAACACTGCGTTAATCATTGGTCAATCGTCCTCTGCTTCTCCGGTTGCATTATCATCCGCATCGGTGACTTCTTCGCTGGAGTCTTCCTCCGCATCGGGGATAACATCATCCGCAATGGTTTCAGGATTCGCAGTTGATTCCGTTTCCTCTGTCTGCGGTGTATTGCCGCAGGCAGCAAGGCTGAAGACGAGTAAAAAGCTCATCAGTAATGCTGTAAATTTCTTCATGATCATTTGTTCCTCCTTAGTAGCATTCCTGGAAAATCTCCAAAATTTCTTCATGGGTCATTTTCTTATAGGCGCCAGGTACGCAGTTGCATGAATCAGCGATTGCTTTCAAATCTGTCTGCTCATCCACACCCAGTTCCCGCAGCGTGGTCGGCAGTCCAATCTCCCGGATGAAATCTGCCAGAGCTTCAATACCTGCCAGAGCAAGCTCTTCAACCGTTTTTCCTTCCTGAGAAATACCCCAGACTTCTTCAGAAAAGCGGTCAAATTTCTCCAAACCACTCTGATAAATATGGCGGTAGTAGACCGGATGCAGCACCGCCAGTCCTGCTCCATGGTTGCAGTTGGTGTAAGCGCCAAGCTGATGTTCCATCTGATGGCACTCAAAATCCGTGACCTTGCCGATTTTCAGGATGCCGTTTTCCGCCATGGAAGATGCCCAGGCAAGTTCGCTCCGCGCCTCCATATTCTGTGCATCGTTCAGAAGAACCCGGATGTTGCGGATGACCATGCGCATGATGGATTCATTGATCTCATCGGACAGGTTGCCGGAGCCCGGCTTTCCGAAATAAGTCTCCATGCAGTGGCTCAGCGTATCGAATGCTCCGGACAGCACCTGCTTCATCGGCAGAGACAGCGCATAGGACGGGTCGATCATCGCGATCTCGGCCTGCGCACCAATCATTCCGGCCTTGATCTTCTTTTCCTCGTTGGTAATCACTGCGCCATTGTTCATTTCCGCTCCGGTGCCGGAAGCTGTGACAATGGCGATCATGGGAATAAACTCGCTGGGATACGTATGGCAGTCAAACTCCATGCTCCAGAGGTCACGCTCCGTTTTTGCCTGTGCGGATATGATCTTGCAGCAGTCAATGACAGAGCCGCCGCCAACTGCCAGGATCAGATCAATGTGATTTTCTCTGGCCAGTGCCGCGCCTTCCTGCACCTTTGCATAAGTGGGGTTTGACATGATACCGGAAAAGTCCGTAACTGTTTTTCCCGCTTCATTCAGATAACCCATCATCTCATCGTAAACGCCGTTTTTCTTCACGGAACCACTGCCGTAAGCCAGCAGGACATTGTTTCCATAGCCTTTCAGCAGACTGACCAGATATTCCTTTGCACAGCCCTTGCCAAAATGGACCTTGGTTTTGTTTTCGTATCCCGACCAGAAGACAGCTCGAAGGGAGATGATCGACCTGCTCACAGCGAAAAGCAACGTGGAGCGTTTCCTGGAAATCAAGAAGGAGCAGCAACAGGAAGAAAGCCGGTGATGATCTGCATGACCCATTCCGGGGTCTACGGTTCAGAATACCGTAGGCCCCGGTTTTTTGCGTTCAGCGTTCAGCAGGAACTGAAAAACTGAACGCACATCGGGGGATAGAACGTGAAAACTTCACGCCCGTCTCCCGACAGCAGACGCCGAAGGCGGCTTATGACAATTCTCCGGGAAAGCGTGGAAATGCTTTCCTGGAGAATCTAATGAAACGGGATTTTGAGGATAGCATCCTCAAAATCAGGCTCGGAACGAGCCGTGTTTTCAATGGAAAGCATCGCTTTTCATTGAAAACAGTATCAAACCCCAGCCGTTTCCGGCCGGGGTTCGCAGGGGCTTGGGGGCGGCAGGCCACCAACAAGCAGCGGAGGTATATACCGAGGCATTGCTTGC
>JAJQHP010000067.1 GCA_021199695.1 Clostridiales bacterium | reverse complement strand
GAAAAGACACCCTCCTTTTCTGTCTCCCCGGAGCGGCAGATGTACTACTGCTTCGGCTGACACAAGGGGGGTGGCGCCGTCCAGTTCACCATGGAGCTGGAGGGCGTGGGCTTCCCGGACGCTGTGGACATCCTGGCCCAGCGGGTGGGCATGACCGTCCCGGAGACCAAGGGCAGCGGCGACAACCGAAAGAGGCGGGAGCGGCTCTACCAGCTCAACCGTGAGGCCGCCCGGTGGTTCCATCAGAATCTGATGGCCCCGGAGAACCGGTTCGCCCTGGAGTATTTCACCAACCGGGGCCTCTCCAAACGGACCATCGTCAACTTCGGCCTGGGCTACTCCTACGACCGGTGGGATATGCTCATCCAGGCCATGGGGGAGAAGGGCTATAGCAAGCAGGAGCTGCTGGACGCCGGACTGGTGGTGAAGAACGACAAGGGCCGTCTCTACGACCGGTTCCGGGGCCGGGTGATGTTCCCCATCATCGACCTGCGGGGGAACGTCATCGGATTTGGGGGCCGGGTGCTGGACAACGGCACGCCGAAATACCTCAACTCCCCGGACACCATCATCTACAACAAGAGCAAAAACCTCTTTGCCCTGAATCTGGCCCGAAAGAGCAAGCAGGGCCGTATCATCCTCACCGAGGGCTATATGGACACCATCGCCCTCCACCAGGCGGGTTTTGACTGTGCGGTGGCCTCTCTGGGTACTTCCCTGACGCCAGACCATGCCCGGATGATCGCTCAGCGCACCCAGGAGGTGGTCATCTCCTACGACAGCGACAGCGCCGGTGTCAACGCCGCCCAGCGGGCCATCCAGCTGCTGGACAAGACGGGTATCCGGGTGAAGGTGCTCAAAGTCACAGGGGCAAAGGACCCGGACGAGTTTATCAAAAAGTACGGCCCGGCGGCGTTCCAGAAGCTCATCGACGGCTCGGAGAACCATGTGGAGTTCCGCCTCCTCCAGGTGAAGGGAAAGTACGACCTGACCCAGGACGACCAGAAGGTAGCCTGCATCCAGGAGCTGGCGGAGGTGATCTCCCGGCTCCCTGGCTCGGCGGAGCGGGAGGTCTACGGCAACCGGATGGCCAAGGAGATGGAGATTACCCCGGAGACCATGCAGCGGGAGATCCGCCGCAGCCAGAAGCGACAGACCCGCTGGGAGGAAAAACAGCAGGCCAGAAAGGTGCTCCAGCCGGTGCAGATGAACCAGCCGGAGAGCCGCGCCCTCCGCTATGACAATATGCGCTCCGGCAAGGCGGAGGAGGGGGTCATCGCCCTGCTGATGAACGACCCGAATCTGCTCTCAAAGGTCCGGGGACTCAGCCCGGAGGACTTTACCGTCCCTGTATTCGGTCGCATTTACCGGCTGATCTGGGAGCGGTGGACGGAGGACCGGCCCATCTCCCTCAACGCCCTCGGCCCGGAGCTGACCGGCGAGGAGATGAACCACCTGGTCTCCATCCTCCAGCAGCCTATCTCCCAGAGCAACCAGGAGCAGGCCATGGAGGACTACATCAATACTATACAGACCGAGGGCCTGAAAGGCGGCGGAACGTCCGACCTGGACGACGACGCACTGATGGCGTTCAGAGAAAAAAAGTCTTGGAGGAACCAAAATGAGTGACAAGAAGAAGCCTGTTTCCGAGAAGGGCAAGGAGAGCAAGGACGCAAAGGCGCGTATCCCGGACGGCGTACCCGGGGCGGAGAAGCTCAACGAGCTCATCGAGCGGGGCAAGAAGAAGGGCAAGCTCACCGCTATGGAGATGATGGAGCTGGACGGCGTGGAGCTGGACAGCGACACTCTGGATCGCTTCTATGACATCCTGGAGAACCAGGGCATCGAGCTGGTCTCCGATGAGGAACTGCCGGAGACGGCGGAGCCTCCGGAGGAGGAGATCGAGGAGCTGGCCGAGGAAGAGGTGGTGGACCCCAACACACTGGTAGACAACTACGGCATCGACGACCCGGTGCGGATGTACCTGAAGGAGATCGGCAAGGTCCCCCTGCTGACCCCGGAGGAGGAGACGGAGCTTGCCAAGGGCATGAGCGCCGGAAACGTCGCCAAGGAACAGCTGGAGGAGCTGGAGGAGTCCGGGGAAGAGCTCCCCGAGGAGGTACGCAAGGAGCTGGAAAAGACCATCAAGCACGGCGAGAACTGCAAGCAGCGTCTGGCCGAGGCCAACCTGCGCCTGGTGGTCTCCATCGCCAAGCGGTATGTGGGCCGGGGGATGCTCTTCCTCGACCTGATCCAGGAGGGCAACCTGGGCCTCATCAAGGCGGTGGAGAAGTTCGACTACACCAAGGGATATAAGTTCTCCACCTATGCGACCTGGTGGATTCGTCAGGCCATCACCCGGGCCATTGCGGACCAGGCCCGTACCATCCGTATCCCCGTCCATATGGTGGAGACGATCAACAAGGTCATCCGGGTCTCCCGGCAGCTGCTCCAGGAGCTGGGCCATGATCCCTCTCCCGAGGAGATCGCCGCAGAGATGAATATGCCGGTGGACAAGGTGCGGGAGATTTTGAAGATCGCCCAGGAGCCTGTCTCCCTGGAGACCCCCATCGGTGAGGAGGAGGATTCCCATCTGGGAGACTTCATCCAGGACGAGGACGCCTGCGAGCCTGCGGAGGCCGCCTCCTATACCCTGCTCAAGGAGCAGCTGGTGGAGGTGCTCTCCACCCTGACTCCCCGGGAGGAGAAGGTGCTCAAGCTCCGCTTTGGTCTGGAGGACGGCCGCACCCGCACCCTGGAGGAGGTGGGCAAGCAGTTCCACGTCACCCGGGAGCGTATCCGCCAGATCGAGGCCAAGGCCCTGCGCAAGCTGCGCCACCCCAGCCGCTCCAAAAAGCTGAGAGACTTTTTGAACTGAGACCGTGTGATGAAATTTGCCCCCTCTGCATATCCTGTATGGCAGAGGGGGCGATTTTTTGAAAAATCTGGACAGACCGCTGTTGCTTTGCTATTTTGCCGCCGTGGCCCTGGGCTGTGGGCTGCACTTCCTGTTCTCCCTCTGGCCCAGTATCCTCACCGAGTTCATCGCACCGGTGAACGAGAGCGTCTGGGAGCATCTCAAGCTGGTGTTCTGGCCGATGCTGCTCGCAGGACTGTTTCTCACCGGTGCCGGACGGTGGCGGGTTGCCCCCTGGCTCCTCTCTCTGCTCCTCTGCTGCGGCCTGCTGCTGGGGGCAGGGTGGTATCTCAACTGCGTGGCCGGGGCCGGAGATCTGGGGACCAACCTGGCTCTGTACTTTGTGATTATGGGGCTGGGCTTCTTTTTGCCTGCCGTGCTGCCGATAGGGGAGAGCTGGAACAGTATGCTCACCGGGGCGGTCATCCTGCTGACCGGGCTCATCGTCTGCTGGACGATACAGCCGCCGGACGCCGTCCTGTTCCAGGATTTGTCCCTGGCGGACGCGGCCTATCTGCTGCCGTGGTGAGGATTATTCTACCCGTTCTTGCAAAGGGGCGTTCAAGCTGTTATACTTTTCCCATCTCAAAGAAAGCCGTGGCTAAATATGACGAATACTTTATATCTCATGTCAGGAAAACACGCCCTCCCGGCCAAAGAACATCATTACGAATACGAAACCGAGCTGCAGCAGTTGATTGAGCTTAACCCACAGCTCGTCTCCTATGCACCGGATACCGCTCAGATGATTTTGGTGCAACGTGAATTTGCCGTATCGGACGATTTTGGAATGTCACTGGACCACCTGTTTGTCGACCAGGACGGCGTGCCGGTTCTTGTAGAGGTCAAGCGTGCCGTCGATACCAGGATTCGGCGTGAGGTTGTGGCACAGGTCTTGGATTACGCCTCCTGTGCGTCAGGATGGAATGTGGACGCCCTTCGTCAGCTGTTTCAGGAAACTAACTGCGACAACGAAACTGTCCTCGAGCAGTACGACACGGACGAATTTTGGGCTGCTGTCGCCACCAATTTGAAGGCGGAACGGCTCATCCTGGTGTTTGCAGCGGACAAGATTCCCGGTCGGTTGCAAAACATCATTGATTTTCTCAATCGGAACCTGAACGGGATTCGGGTCTATGGCGTGGAGATACGCCAGTTCCAGACAAATGATTCCTCCCTGTTGTCCTCCAGCATCGTGACAAGTCTGTCTGCGCCCAATGAGCAGACTCCTCTTTCTTCCCGGAAAAGCTGGTCTGCCGAATCCATGCTTGCGTACATGGAGGATGCCTGCGGTCGGTCGGTGGCAGGTGTCTGTAACGCTTTGATTCAATACGCCGATCGGCTCGGCTTCCTGAACAGCTTCGGCAAAAATGCTGTCCGCCCCGCTTTTTTGTCCAAAAGGACGGACGGATACTGGTTTTTTCAAATATACTTTTTAACACCGACTGTGCCCATCATCTCTCTCCATGTGAACAACTTCACAGCCAGGCTGAAGAATGGCCTCCCCCCGGACGAGTTCAGACGTATTTTTACAGAGAGACTTGGACTCGACAGTCGGTTTGTTCACCTGACAAAGGAATTTGTAAACATCGACCTGCGCAGTTTTACAGAGCCTGATAAGCTGAGCGCATTTCTCGCCGCGCTGACCGAGCTGATGGACAAGGGCGGATTTACACACCAATCTCTCTAAAGCAAGGGCAAAGGCCAGGCTTCCCTATTCGGGCGCCTGGCCTTCGCTTTTTAGCGGCACACTGAGCTCATACAGCTCATGGGGCGCAATATCCTGGCCGTTCTTCCACTGGATACCGAATCCTCCGGGCAGCAGTTGTACGGTACGAAAATAGCTGACATCTTTCAATTCGCCAAACCATGCTCCGGAGAGATGCGGCTTTACGTCGAATACCTTGCTTTCTCCGGTCTCATACTTTAGTAGGAGTGTGAAATTATCTGCCGGAGCAACCGACAGCAGTCTGGGCTGTAGCATATGGGCTTCCCCGTTATATAATCAGCATCGCATCCCCGAACGAAAAGAACCGATACCGCTCCCGGACCGCCTCCTCATAGGCGGCCAGCACGTGCTCCCGCCCGGCCAGGGCGGAGACGAGCATAATGAGGGTGGACTCGGGCAGATGGAAGTTGGTGATCAGACCGTCCAGCACCTTGAACCGATAGCCAGGGTAGATAAAAATTTTCGTCCAGCCCCCGTCCGCCCGGACGGTGCCGTCCTCGTTGGCGTAGCTCTCCACTGTCCGGCAGGAGGTGGTGCCCACGCAGATGACCCGACCGCCGTTTTGCTTCGTCTCATTGATGATCTGCGCCGTCTCCGGGGGGATAACGCAATACTCCGAGTGCATATCGTGGTGCTCTACATCGTCCGTCTTGACGGGCCGGAAGGTGCCCAGGCCCACATGGAGGGTGACGTAGGCCAGGCGCACCCCCATCCCCTGTATTTTCTCCAGCAGCTCCGGGGTGAAGTGGAGCCCCGCCGTGGGGGCCGCCGCCGAGCCGACTACTTTGGAGTATACCGTCTGGTACCGCTCCTGGTCCTCCAGCTCCTCCTTGATGTAGGGGGGCAGAGGCATCCGTCCCAGCTTTTCCAAAACCTCCAGGAAAATGCCGTCGTAGTCGAACCGGACCAGCCGGTTCCCGTCCTCCAGCACGTCAGTCACCTGGGCGGTCAGCTCGCCCTCACCGAAAGTGATCTTCGCACCGGTGCGCAGCTTCTTTCCCGGGCGGACCAGGCACTCCCAGGTCTTGTTCCCCCGGTCAATGAGCAGCAGTACCTCACAGACGCCGCCGGACTCCCGGTGGCCGACGAGCCGGGCGGGGAGCACCCGGGAGTCGTTCATCACCAGACAATCCCCCGGACGGAGGAAGTCGGGCAGCTCGTAAAACATATGGTGGCCTACCGAACCCGTCTGCTTGTCCAGGGTCATCAGCCGGGAGGCGTCCCGGCGCTCCAGGGGCGTCTGGGCGATCAGCTCCGGCGGAAGGTCATAATAAAAATCACTGGTCTTCATGGATTTATCCTCATTTCAGGGTCATTGCCCAAAAGAGTATGCAAAACCTGCTGTAAAATAGGACGGTTTTGCAGGAAATGCGCCTTGACGATGCAAGGGAAGCGTGATATGATACAGCTATACACGCAGAATAGAGGTGCGGTCTGCATCAGTACCGCTGCGGAGGGCGCCGCCGCTCCGTGAGGCAGTGTGGAAAGGGCAGTCCGCCGAAGGAGCCGGACGGCGGAGGTCGGGCTGCCTGGGCGGCAGGCAAACAGTCTGCTGACTGTCATCAGAGCATCCCGGTCGGGAGCATCTGGTGTTGAGCTGATCTGCTCCATATAATGTCGGTACTTCGCGCACCGCACATTATAGTACAGAATCAGCCTGTTTTCAACGGCTGATTTCTTTTTTGCCCCGGAGAGGGAGAAACAGGACGGACGACGCCTGCATAGACTGAGCTGAGTCCGAATTTAGGAGGAGTTACCCATGGAGAAGTATAAGGTTGGCGTTGTCGGCTGCACAGGCATGGTGGGACAGCGCTTTGTCACCCTGCTGGAGAATCACCCCTGGTTCCAGATCACCGCTCTGGCCGCCAGCGCCCGGAGCGCAGGCAAGACCTACGGCGAGGTGGCCGGGAAGCGCTGGCTGATGAGCACCCCCATGCCCGAGTCCGTGAAGGACATGGTCATCCTGGACGCCGAGGCGGATATGGATACCTTCTGTGACCGGGTGGACTTCACCTTCTGCGCCGTCAACATGAAGAAGGACCAGATCAAGGCACTGGAGGAGGCCTACGCCAAACACGAGTGCCCGGTGGTCTCCAACAACTCCGCCCACCGCCATACCCCCGACGTGCCCATGGTAGTGCCGGAGATCAACCCCCAGCACATTCAGATCATTGACAGCCAGCGCAAACGTTTGGGCACCCGGCGGGGCTTTATCGCCGTCAAGTCCAACTGCTCCCTCCAGAGTTACGTCCCCGCCCTGCACCCCCTCCGGGAGAAGTACGGCCTGGACAAAGCCCTGGTCTGCACCTACCAGGCGATCTCCGGAGCGGGCAAGAACTTCACCACCTGGCCGGAAATGGTGGACAACGTCATCCCCTATATCGGCGGCGAGGAGGAGAAGAGCGAGCAGGAGCCGATGAAGCTCTGGGGCGAGATCGTGGGCGACGAGATCGTGGACGCCGTCTCCCCCTCCATCACCAGCCAGTGCCTCCGTGTCCCCGTCACCGACGGACACATGGCCGCCGTCTTTATGAGCTTCCCCGAGGGCAAAAAGCCCTCCGTGGAGGAGATCAAGGAGGTCTGGGCCTCCTACCGGGGCCGCGCCCAGGAGCTGGAGCTGCCCTCCGCCCCCAAGCAGTTCCTCCACTACTTTGAGGACCCCAGCTATCCCCAGACCAAGCTCCAGCGTGACCTGGAGGGCGGCATGGCCATCTCTCTGGGCCGTCTGCGCCCGGACAGCCAGTATGACTATAAATTCGTGGGCCTGAGCCACAACACCCTCCGGGGCGCTGCCGGCGGCGGCGTGCTGCTGGCAGAGCTGCTGTGCGCCGAGGGCTATATCACCCGGAAGTAATCTTTCCCTATTCCCTCCGCTGTGAGAAAGGAGACCTGTTCATGAAGCAGCCTATTTTTACCGGCTCCTGTGTCGCCATCGTCACCCCCTTCAAGCCTGACGGGGTGGACTACGAAAAGCTGGGACAGCTCATCGAGTTCCAGATCGCCAACGGGACCGACGCCATCTGCATCTGTGGCACCACCGGCGAGTCCTCCACCCAGACCATGCAGGAGCATATGGTCACGGTGGAATATGCCATCAACAAGGTGGCGGGACGCTGCAAGGTCCTCGCCGGGGCGGGCAGCAACGACACCGCCGCCGCTCTGGAGCTGGCCCTCCACGCCGAGAGCGCCGGGGCGGACGGCCTGCTGATGGTCACCCCCTACTACAACAAGGCCACCCAGAAGGGGCTGATCCAGCACTATACCTACGTGGCCGACCGGGTACACACTCCCATTATTCTCTACCACGTCCCCTCCCGGACGGGCACCAGCTTCAAGGCCTCTACTTACTATGAGCTCTCCAAGCACCCCATGATCAACGGCATCAAGGAGGCCAGCGGCAACTTCACCCTGGTCTCCCAGACGGTGGCCCTGTGCGGAGACAATATGAACATCTGGTCCGGCAACGACGACCAGGTGGTGCCTCTCATGGCCATGGGCGGCAAGGGTGTTATCTCGGTGCTGGCAAACATCCTGCCCCGGCAGGTCCACGACATGGTGCAGCTGTGCCTGGATGGCAACTTCACTGAGGCCGCCAGGCTCCAGGCCAAGTATCAGAAGCTGAACGACACCCTGTTTATCGAGGTCAACCCCATCCCGGTCAAGACCGCCATGAACCTGATGGGCATGGAGGCCGGTCTGCTTCGGATGCCCCTGTGCGAGATGGAGGAGGGCAACCTGGCCATTCTGAAATCCGTGCTGACCGAGTACGGCCTGCTGTAAGGAGCTCTCGCCATGCTGAAGATAATTATTTCCGGCTGCAACGGCAAGATGGGGCAGGTGGTGGAGTCCATCTGCTCCGCCGACAGCCAGGTCCAGGTGGTGGCCGGGTTCGACGTCAACCAGACCCCACGGGCCTATCCCGTCTACGTCTCTCCCGGCAACTTCACCGGCGAGGCGGACGTTATCATCGACTTCTCCAGCCCCAAGGCCCTGGACGGTCTGCTGTCCTTTGCCGTGGAACGGGGCGTTCCGGCGGTGCTGGCCACCACCGGCTATTCCCCGGAGCAGTTGAACCAGATTGAAGCAGCTGCCAAGACCGTCCCCATCTTCCGCTCTGCCAATATGAGCCTGGGTATCAACGTGGTGCTCGACCTGGTGAAACGGGCCGCCGCCATTCTGGGTGACGCCTACGACATTGAGATCGTAGAGCGGCACCACAACCGGAAGGTGGACGCTCCCAGCGGCACCGCCCTGATGCTGGCGGACGCTGCCCAGGAGGGGCTGGACTATGAGGCCGACTACACCTACGGCCGTCACGACCGCCGACAGGCCCGGCCCAAGAACGAGATCGGCATCAGCTCCGTCCGGGGCGGCACCATCGTGGGCGTCCATGAGGTGATTTTCGCCGGACGGGACGAGGTCATCGAGATCCGCCACGAGGCCCAGAGCCGGGAGATTTTCGCCTCCGGCGCCGTCAAGGCCGCCAAGTTCCTCGTCACCGTTCCCCAGCCCGGCCTGTACGATATGCAGGCCCTGGTGGCCGCCCAGCATGAAGAAGGAGGTTCCTTATGAGCCAGGGAATTACCAAAATCGCCTATGCCGCCGACGTGACCCTCATCACCCTGTCCTCTCTGCCCAGCGACAGCCGGACGGTGGCTTGGGTGCTGACCGCTCTCTCGGACAACGGAGTCAACGTAGATATGATCTCCCAGACCGCGCCCCAGGGGGGCAGCATCCGTCTGAGCTTCACCATCTCCGACGCCTCTCTGGCCGTCGCCCTCTCCGTGCTGGCAAAGCTGCGCCAGGAGAATCCAGCCATTTCCCCGGAAATCCTCCCGGGCAACTGCAAGCTGGCCTTCTATGACGAGAACATGGTGCAGACCCCCGGCGTGGCCGCAAAGCTGTTCGCCCTGCTCAGTCAGGCGGATATCCAGGTCATGCTCATCACCACCTCCGAGGTGGACATTTCCATCCTGGTCAGTGGCCATAACCTGTCCGACGCCCTGACCCTGATGTGCGAAAACTACAACGTGGAGCCGGTGGAGACCTGCTTCTGAGCGGCTCGGCCCCTGTGCCGCCGCTAACGAAATCCCCACCCGGAGAACGGCCTTGCAGCTGTTTCCGGGTGGGGATTTGTTTGTGGGTGGGGAGCCTCAGTTGGCCTGATATGACTATAAAACTAACGATTTCCATCCCGGCCTGGTCTGTTCCCGGAGCGGGGATTCTTTTTTATTCTTCTGGAA
>JAJQHP010000138.1 GCA_021199695.1 Clostridiales bacterium | reverse complement strand
CGGAGCGGAGCCGCTGGAAGGTCCCCAGCCGCCGCTGCTCCCACTGGTGGGAGGGGGTGGCGTCGTGGAAGGTGAACTCCCGGCCTGCGAGAAACAGCGGCTCCTCCCCGGTAAAGGCCCGCAGATCGGCGGCCAGCTTCTGCCCCTCGTTCTCATCCGGGCACAGCAGCACCACCGGGCAGTCCATCTGAATTTGCAAAGCGGCGGCCATCTGCGCCCGGTGGACGGCAGAAAGGCCGGACACTCCGATGGGAGAGCGTCCGGCGTCCAGCTGAGCGATCAGCTCCTGATATTCCGGCAGACGGGAAAGGATTTGAATGAGCTGCTTCATATTCGGGTCTCCTTGGGGACGGTGTCGGGCAGGTCAGTCCCCCTGCTTTCCATTATACAGGTTCATTGCCCGATCCATGCCCTGGGTGATGATACATTCGATGGCGTCGCAGGCCTTCTCCGCCGCCTGCTCGATGAGTTTCCTGTCCTGGGGGGAGAACTTTCCCAGCACCCAGTCCGCCAGGTCATAGTCCGGGTGGGGCTTTTTGCCCACGCCGATCTTCACCCGGGGGAAGTTCTCGCTGTCCAGCATATTGATGATGGATTTCAGCCCGTTGTGGCCTCCGGCAGAGCCGTTTCTCCGCAGGCGGAGCCGTCCCGGCTCCAGGCTCACATCGTCGGACACCACCAGGCACCGCTCCGGCGGCACCTTGTAAAAGGCGGCCGCCTCCTGGAGAGCGGTGCCGGAGAGGTTCATGAAGGTGTTGGGCTTCATCAGCAGCACCTTATGCCCCCCGATATCCGCCGGGGCGGTCAGCGCCTTGAACCGGATGCGGCGGATGTCCGCACCCAGGCGGCGGGCCATGGTATCCCCGGTGAGAAAGCCCACGTTGTGCCGGGTGTTCTCATACTCACGGCCGGGGTTGCCCAGAAAGCAGACAATCCACTCAATCCCGCCGCTCTTTCGGTCTGAAAAAAACATTGTTCAGCGCCTCCTTGACACGACTGACAGGGGATGCCGACACGGCACCCCCTGTTTCGGCCCCATTTGGGCCGTTTTCCTTCGATTCGACAGTCGTTTATGCGAAGATGGAGGAGATGGACACCTCGTTATAGATGCGTCCCACCGCCTCGGCAAACATATTGGCCGTGGAGAGATACTTGATCTTGCTGCACTTGAGGGCCTTCTCCGGTGCGGGGATGGTGTCCAGGAAGATCAGCTCGTCCAGGACGGAGTTCTCGATCCGCTCCAGAGCGGGGCCGGAGAGCACGCCGTGGGTGGCGCAGGCGGACACGCTTCTGGCGCCGCCCTCCTCTACCAGGGCGCGGGCCGCTCCACACAGGGAGCCGGCGGTGTCCACCATGTCGTCCAGCAGGATGACGTCCTTGCCCCGGACGTCGCCGATGATGTTCTTCACCTCGGACTGGTTGGCCTTCTGGCGGCGCTTGTCCACAATAGCCAGAGGCAGATTCATCTTCTGGGCAAAGGCTCTCGCCCGGGCCACGGAGCCTACGTCGGGAGAGACTACCACCGTCTCGTCCTCATGGCCGCGGAACCGCTCCTGGAAGTAGTTGATAAAGAGGGGGGAACCGGGGATGTTGTCCATGGGGATATCAAAGAAGCCCTGGATCTGGGCACAGTGGATGTCCATGGTCAGCACATGGTTCACACCGGCGCTCACCAGCAGGTTGGCGGTGAGCTTGGCGGAGATGGGGTCACGGGGCTTGGTCTTGCGGTCCTGACGGGCATAGCCGTAATAGGGAATGACGGCGGTGATCCGTCCGGCGGAGGCCCGCTTGCAGGCGTCGATCATGACGCACAGCTCCATCAGATGATCGTTGACAGAGCGATAGTCGGCGGTGCCGCGCACGCCGGTAGCACAGGTGGACTGGATCAGAAACACGTCGCTGCCACGGACCGTCTCATAGAAAGAAACATAGCTCTCGCCGTCGGAGAAACGCCCGCACTCGGCATTTCCCAGGGGCACGTCCAGGGTGCGGCAAATCTCCTTTGCCAGAGGGATGTTGGAGCTGCCCGCAAAAATCTTGATGTCCTTGCCATGTGAAACCATATCTTTACTCTCCTCTGCTGTCGTTGGATAACTCCCTGCACTGCGCCAAAAAAGGAAAAGACTGGAGCGATGGACACGATGGGTCGGGAGGCGCACGTCCCTTTTCACCCTGCATTATAACGCATTCGGACGAAAGCCGCAAGGATTTCCCTCAAAATCTCTCCCGCTGAAAAATCCCCCGGCGTCCGATGCCGTCGGCTTGACCGACAGGCATCATTATAACAAATCAATCGGGAAAATCCACCGTTTTCTACGATTTTTTCCGTATTTCCATCGTCTTTTCCCTGTTGCCCAAATTTCAAAACCCATTATTTTGAAATTTGGGCGGTTTGGCAACGTTCCCTTGTCGGCATTTCCGCGGATATTGAAATTTTTTGCTATTTTCCCGTTGACAAGGGGCGTATGGGCTGATAAAATATAAAAGCCGCTTTGAAAGGGTTTAAGTCAGGGGGAGAAATCTGCCCTGCGCCCGGGAGAGCGAGTCCGTAATCAAGGAAAGAGGTGCATTTTGCATGACCGCTATTATCGTGACCGGCGGCAAGCAGTACAAGGTGACTGAGGGCGACACCCTCTTCATCGAGAAGCTGCCTGTGGAGGCCGGAGACAACGTGACCTTTGACCAGGTGCTGGCCGTCATCGACGGGGAGAACACCACCTTCGGCACTCCCACCGTGGAGGGCGCCAAGGTCGAGGCCTCTGTCGTGAAGAACGGCAAGGGCAAGAAGATCCGCGTGCTCAAGTACAAGCCCAAGAGTGGCTATAAGCGCACTCAGGGTCACCGTCAGCCCTACACCAAGGTGACCATCGGCAAGATCGTCGTCGCCTGATGACCGCCGTCACCTTTCATCTGGAGGGTGCCCGGATCGTCAGTGTGGACATCCGTGGTCACAGCGGCTACGCCGAAGAGGGGGCCGACCTGATCTGCAACACCGTCGTCGCCGCCATCCAGCTGGTGGAGTGCACCGTCAATGACGTGCTCGGCCTGGCTGCGGCGGTGAAGGTGGAGCCGGAGGAGCCCCACATCTCCCTCCATCTCCCTGGCGGGCTGTCCGGGGAGGACGAGCATACCTGTCAGAATCTGCTGACCGGTATGATGGTCTATCTCACCGGCCTTCGCCAGCAATTTCCCGACTATATCACTGTAACGGAGGTGTAACACCCATGCTGAATATTTCTCTCCAGTTCTTCGCTCACAAGAAGGGCGGCGGTTCCACCAAGAACGGCCGTGATTCCGAGTCCAAGCGTCTGGGCGTCAAGCGGGCCGATGGGCAGTTCGTCCTGGCCGGCAACATTCTGGTTCGTCAGCGCGGCACCAAGATCCATCCCGGCACCAACGTGGCCAAGGGGAAGGACGACACCCTGTTTGCTCTCAAGGACGGCACCGTCAAGTTCGAGCGCAAGGGCAAGGACCGCAAGCAGGTCTCCATCGTCGAGATCGCTCAGTAAGTAAAACCACTGAAAAGGCGTGCTGAGAGCTTTCCAGCACGCCTTTTTTACCGGAAGGGCGTCTCCCCTTCCGGCATCGCTGTGAGGTACAATCGAAATGGCTTCTACCTTTGTGGATACTGCAAAAATCACGGTAAAGGCGGGCAAGGGCGGCAACGGCGCCGTCGCCTTTCACCGGGAGAAATATGTGGCCGCCGGCGGTCCGGACGGGGGCGACGGAGGTCGTGGGGGCGACGTGATCCTGGTGGCGGACAGCCACCTCACCACCCTGATGGATTTCCGCTACCGCCGGAAGTACGCCGCCTCCAACGGCTCGGACGGCTCCGGGGCCCGCTGCTCCGGAAGGGACGGGGAGGATCTGGTCATCAAGGTCCCCACCGGCACCGTGGTACGGGACGCCGAGACCCGGGAGATCATCCGGGATATGTCCGACGGCAACCCCTTCGTCCTGGCCCGGGGCGGTCGGGGCGGCTGGGGTAACCAGCACTTTGCCACCCCCACCCGCCAGGCCCCCCGGTTCGCCAAGCCGGGCAGTCCCGGGGAGACGAAGGAGGTCCTGCTGGAGCTGAAGCTGCTGGCGGACGTGGGGCTGGTTGGCTTTCCCAACGTGGGCAAGTCCACCCTGCTCTCCGTGGTCTCCAAGGCCCATCCCAAGATCGCCAACTACCACTTCACCACCCTGATGCCCAATCTGGGGGTGGTCTATGTGGAGGATGGGGTCAGTTTTGTGATGGCCGATATCCCCGGCATCATCGAGGGGGCCAGCGAGGGAGCGGGCCTTGGTCACGACTTCCTCCGGCACATCGACCGGTGTCGTCTGCTGGTCCATGTGGTGGACGTCTCCGGCAGCGAAGGCCGGGACCCCATCCAGGACTTTGACGCCATCTGTGCCGAGCTGGCCCAATACTCCCCCGAGCTGGCCGGCCGTCCCATGATCGTGGCGGCCAACAAGTGCGACCTGTGCTATGACCGAGCCCAGGTGGACGCCTTCCGGGCCTATGTGGAGGGCAAGGGCCTCCCCTGCTTCGAGATCTCCGCCGCCGCCCATCAGGGCGTGAAGGAGCTGGTGTGGAGCGTTGCCGCCCGGCTCCGGGAGCTGCCGCCGGTGCGGTATTACGAGCCGGAGTATGTGGAGCGGCCCAGGGAGGTCACGGTGGACGCCACCGTCCCCGCTGAGATCTGGCAGGAGGACGGGGTGTGGTACGCCCAGGCCCCCTGGCTGGATCAGCTCATGGAGTCGGTCAATTTTGGCGATTACGAGAGCCGCAACTGGTTCGACGGCAAGCTCCGCGCCTCCGGTCTGTTCGACCAGCTGGAGGCTCAGGGCATCAAGGACGGAGACACCGTCGATCTCTACGGACTGCAATTTGAATATCAACGGTAAACCGCATGAAACACCCCCGGCAGAAACGCTCTGCCGGGGGTGTCGTCTGTCTGTGAGACGGTTATTGGGTCGGGCTGTCGAACAGCTTCAGGGCCTTAGCGGTCTCCTGTCGCTTCTCCTCCAGGGACTCGGCCAGCATCATGTCCTTCACCTTCATCAGGCGAATAGTGTTGTTCCGCTCGTTCTCCGACAGCTTCATGGAGATATACTTGATGTTCTCCTGACATTGGGGGATGACCACATACTCCAGGGCATTTACCCGGCGGCGGGTCTTTTCGATCTCCTCCGCCAGCAGCTGGGTGGCCTTCTCGATCTGGGCCAGGCGAAGCATATCCTGGAACACGGAGGACAGTGCGTCCACCGCCCCGTCCAGCTCGCCGCTGGTGGTGGCGAAGCCATAGGGGTAGATGTCTCCTCCGCCGGCGTCGCTCCGGGTGGAGAACCGGTAGACCGGGGTATTCACCCCCATGATGTTCTGGTACTTCATGTCCAGTTCCACGCTCTGCTTGGGATAGAGCAGGGACTGCTCCAGCATCTCGGAGGACATGAGGGCGGAGGCCACGGTGAACGAGCCGTAGGCCCGGATCATCCCTTCCTCCACCCGCTTCCGGAGGGCGCGGTTCTCCCGCACCATCTCCAGAAACTGCTTCATCATCTCGTCCCGCTTGTCCTTGAGCAGTTTGTGGCCCCGGGTGGAGGTGGCCAGCTTCTTTTTCAGCCGGGTCAGCTCCATGCGGGTGGCGTTGACTGTGGTGGCAGGCATCCTGCGATCCCTCCCTTACTGCCGGTCCTGTTTGGGCAGGTACTTGTCGATATACTCCGGCTTGATCCGCTTCAGCTCGGTCTTGGGCAGGATGCTCAGCAGCTCCCAGCCCAGGTCCAGGGTCTCCTCAATGGAGCGGTTCTCGTCCTGGCCCTGAGAGACATAGCGGCGCTCAAACTCGTCGGCAAACTTGGCGTAGAGCAGGTCGGTCTTGGTCAGGGCCGCCTCGCCCAGGATGGACATGAGCTCCTTGTTCTCCTTGCCGGTGGCGTAGGCGGCAAACAGCTGGTTCATGGTGCCGGAGTGGTCCTCTCGGGTCTTACCGGCTCCGGTGCCCTTGTCCTTCAGACGGGACAGGGAGGGCAGCACATCGATGGGCGGCATCACGTTCTTCCGGTACAACTCCCGGGACAGGATGACCTGGCCCTCGGTGATATAGCCCGTCAGGTCGGGGATGGGGTGGGTCTTGTCGTCCTCGGGCATGGTGAGGATGGGAATCATGGTGATGGAGCCTGGCTTGCCCAGCTGACGGCCCGCCCGCTCGTACATGGTGGCAAGGTCGGTGTACAGATAGCCGGGATAGCCGCGGCGGCCGGGGACCTCCTTCTTGGCGGCGGAGATCTCCCGCAGGGCTTCGGCGTAGTTGGTGATGTCGGTCAGGATGACCAGCACGTGCATATCCTTTTCAAAAGCCAGATACTCTGCGGCGGTCAGGGCCATACGGGGAGTGGAGATACGCTCCACAGCGGGGTCGTTGGCCAGGTTGACGAACATCACAGCCCGGTCGATGGCGCCGGTGCGCCGGAACTCCTGGACAAAGTACTCCGATTCCTCGAAGGTGATGCCGATGGCGGCAAAGACCACGGCGAACTTGGAGGAGTCGTCCAGCACCTTGGCCTGCCGGGCGATCTGGGCCGCCAGCTGGTTGTGGGGCAGGCCGGAGCAGGAGAAGATGGGCAGCTTCTGTCCGCGGACCAGGGTGTTCAGGCCGTCGATGGCGGAGATGCCGGTCTGGATGAACTCGTTGGGGTAGTCCCGGGCGGCGGGGTTCATGGCAAGGCCGTTGATGTCCTTGTACTCCTCCGGGAGGATGGCGGGGCCGTCGTCGATGGGCTCACCCATGCCGGAGAACACCCGCCCCAGCATATCCTCGGACACCCCCAACTCCAGGGGATGACCCAGGAAGCGGACCCTGGACTGGGCCAGGTTGATACCGGCGGAGGGCTCGAAGAGCTGGACCACGGCCTTGTCGCCGTTGACCTCCAGCACCTTGCCCCGGCGGCGCTCCCCGTCGGGCAGGGCGATCTCCACCAGCTCGTCATAGGTGACGCCCTCCACCCGGCGCACCACCATCAGCGGGCCGGAGATCTCACTGATCGTCTTATATTCCTTGATCATCAGTACTCCTCTCCCTTCTCTGCGATGGCGGAGATCTGGGCCTCCATATCGCTGCGGATCCGGGCGTAGACCTCCTCATACTGGTCGGGGTTCACCGTCTTGGCCCGGCCGATGCCCACCCGGGCGTCGATCTCGAACAGCCCGTTCAGGTCGGCGTGCTTCTCCAGGGCGGCCCGGCACAGGGTCTCATAGTCGAGAATCAGCCCCAGCATCAGGTCTTGGCGCTTGTACTCGGAGAAGGAGTCGATGTCCACAAAGGCGTTCTGCTGGAGGAAGTCCTCCCGGATCATCTTGGCCACCTCCAGGGTGAGCTGATCGTTGGGGGACAGGGAATCCTTGCCCACCAGCTGGACGATCTCGTTCAGGCTGGACTCCTCCTGGAGCAGAGCCATGGCCCGCTCCCGGCGGCGCATGAACTGGGGTCCCAGATGCTCGTCAAACCAGGGCTTGAGGGAGTCCATGTACAGGCTGTAGGAGTTGAGCCAGTTGATGGCCGGGAAGTGACGGCGATAGGCCAGAGAGGAGTCCAGGGACCAGAACACCTTGACGATGCGCATGGTGGCCTGGGACACCGGCTCGGACAGGTCGCCGCCCGGAGGAGACACGGCGCCCACGGCGGTCAGAGAGCCCCGGCGGTCCTCCTCCCCGCCCAGGCAGGAGACCATGCCCGCCCGCTCGTAGAACTGGGCCAGACGGGAGGTCAGGTAGGCGGGATAGCCCTCCTCGCCGGGCATCTCCTCCAGACGACCGGACATCTCGCGGAGGGCCTCGGCCCAGCGGGAGGTGGAGTCGGCGATGACGGCCACGTCGTAGCCCATGTCGCGGAAATACTCAGCGATGGTGATGCCGGTGTAGATGGACGCCTCACGGGCGGCCACCGGCATATCGGAGGTGTTGGCGATGAGCACCGTCCGCTTCATCAGCGTCTCCCCGGTGCGGGGGTCGATGAGCTCGGGGAACTCCCGGAGCACGTCGGTCATCTCGTTGCCGCGCTCGCCGCAGCCGATGTAGACCACGATGTCCACGTCGGACCACTTGGCCAGGGCGTGCTGCACCACCGTCTTGCCGGAGCCGAAGGGGCCGGGGACGGCGGCGGTGCCGCCCTTTGCCACCGGGAACAGGGTGTCGATGACCCGCTGTCCGGAGCAGAGAGGCACTCTGGGGGGATATTTCTTCTTGTAGGGGCGGCCCACACGGACGGGCCACTTCTGCATCATGGTCAGATTGACCCGTTCGCCGTCGGCGGTCTCCAGCACGGCCACGGTGTCCACCACCGTGTAAGAGCCGGAGGAGATGGAGACGATCTTACCGCTGAGCTTGACGGGCACCATGATGCGGTGCTCGGTGGAGGCGGTCTCCTGGACGGTACCGATGATGTCGCCGCCCACGACCCGGTCGCCCACCCTGGCGGTGGCGACAAAGTCCCACTTTTTTTCCCGGTCCAGGGCGGGGACCTCCACGCCGCGGCGGATGTTGTGGCCGCAGACCTTCATAATGCCTTCCAGCGGACGCTGGATGCCGTCATAGATATTCTCCAGCAGGCCGGGGCCCAGCTCCACGGACAGGGGGGTGCCGGTGGTGACCACCTCTGCGCCCGGACCGACGCCGGAGGTCTCCTCATAGACCTGAATGGAGGCGGAATCCCCCTCCATGTTCAGGATCTCGCCGATCAGCCGCTGCTCACCCACACGGACCACGTCGGACATATTGGCGTCCGCCATGCCGGTGGCGACCACCAGCGGGCCGGACACCTTGACGATCTTGCCCATAGGTTTTCTACCTTCTTTCTTATCGGTTCGCCGGGAAACGGGGTCCCCCGGCTCCCTTCGTTATAATATGTCGGCTCCCACGGCCCGCTCCACGGAATCGGTGATGTTCTGCATCCCGATGCCCAGAGAGCCGTCCTTGCCTGGGATGAGGATGATGGCCGGCATGACCTCGTCCTTATATCGGTTGATCTCGTCCTGCATCTGGACGGCGAGCTGCTCCGTCAGGTAGATAATGGCGGTCTCCCCGTCTCTTGCCAGTTGGTGGAGGGTCTTTTTGGCGGCCTCCACCGTCTCGGCGGTGTGGACATCCAGACCCAGTGCCTGGAAGCCCAGGACGCTCTCCCGGTCCCCCAGTACGGCGATCTTATACATAGACATCACGCAGCCTTTCCTGGATGACGCTGACGGGCAGACCCGCCAGACGACCGGTCATAATGATACGGACGGCGGTAAACTCGTTGTCCCGGGCCGCCAGATAGGCGATGACCGGCTGCTCTCCAAAGGCCACCTGCCGGGCGGTGGAGAGATAGGCCGCCTGGGCGTTGTCGCAGGCCTTCTCAAAGGCGGTCAGACTGCCCCCCTGGGCAGCGGTCTGCCCCAATGCAGCGGCCTCTGCCAGCAGACCGGAGCCGTAGATCTGCTCCAGCCCGGCGGAGCCGTCCGCCGCCGCCGTCACCCGCTCCGGAGGGACGCTGCCTCCCCGGAAGAGGACGGTCTTTAAGAAGTCGCTGTCCTTTCCCATCCGGCGCACCCGGACCAGGCTGCGCAGGTTGGCGGCGTCCACCATCAGGGCCACATACCCCTCCAGGAAGGAGGAGCCAGTCTCCGCCGCCATGTCCGCCATCTCCCGGAAGTAGGCCTGGTCCAGCAGGAAGTCCGCCTGCTGGGGGTCCTTTGTAGACGCCAGCAGGCTCCGGGCCTCCAGCATGGCCTGGGCCAGGGGCTTGGGCAGATCGCTCAGCTCCCCCTCCGCCAGGGCCTTTGCCAGAGCTGCCCCGGGGACCCGGCCGGTGGCCACCAGAAGGCGGCTTGCATCCGGTCCCCTGGCCTCGCTCTTGAGCAGGACCTTGGCGTTGTGGTAGTCATATTTGAT
>JAJQHP010000213.1 GCA_021199695.1 Clostridiales bacterium | reverse complement strand
TCACACTTATATTTGCTTATTTGGGAGGGGTCAACCGTAGCATGAGCTCTCCGAAGGTGATAAACCGCTGGTTGGTGTCATTCCCCGCCAGAATGGGGTTGTAGTGTTTCATCCGTATTGCCTCCTCCCGGTACGTCTCCAGGTGTGATACCTGTATTGTACTCTTTTTTGGGCAGGAGTGCAATATGATTTGCAAAAGTTTTACAGATATTGGTCCTGTTCTGGCTCCTTACTCCCTGACCGCGGCAAAGGCCTGCTCCATATCGGCGATGATGTCGTCGATGTGCTCGGTGCCGATGGAGAGGCGGATGGTGTTGCGCCGGATACCCTGATCCGCCAGCTCCTCGTCGGAGAGCTGGGCGTGGGTGGTGGTGGCGGGGTGAATGACCAGGCTCTTCACGTCGGCCACGTTGGCCAGCAGAGAGAAGATTTTCAGATGGTCGATGAACCGGAAGGCCTCCTTCTGGCCGCCCTTGATCTCGAAGGTGAAGATGGACGCGCCGCCGTTGGGGAAATACTTCTCATACAGCGCGTGGTCCGGGTGGTCCGGCAGCGAGGGATGGTTCACCCGCTCCACCTGGGGATGGTTCACCAGGTACTCCACCACCTTTTTCGTGTTCTCCCCGTGGCGTTCCAGACGGAGGGACAGGGTCTCGGTGCCCTGGAGCAGCAGGAAGGCGGCGAAGGGAGAGATAGCCGCGCCGGTATCCCGGAGCAGGATGTCCCGGATATAGGTGACAAAGGCGGCGGAACCGGCCACATCGGTGAACCGTACCCCGTGATAGCTGGGGATCGGCTCAGAGAGCCAGGGATACCGGCCGCTTCCCGCCCAGTCAAAGGTGCCCCCGTCCACGACGATGCCGCCCAGGGTGGTGCCGTGGCCGCCGATAAACTTGGTGGCGGAGTGCACTACGATGTCCGCTCCGTGCTCGATGGGCCGGATGAGGTAGGGCGTGCCGAAGGTGTTGTCGATAACCAGAGGCAGTCCGTGCCGGTGGGCGATCTCGGCCACCGCGTCGATGTCGGGGATATCGGAGTTGGGGTTGCCCAGGGTCTCGATATAGATCGCCTTGGTGTTCTCATGAATTGCCTTCTCCACCTCGTCCAGGTCGTGAACGTCCACAAAGGTGGTGCTGACGCCGTACATGGGGAGGGTGTGTCCCAGCAGATTGGAGGTGCCGCCGTAGATGGTCTTCTGGGCGACGATGTGCTCCCCTTCTTTGGCCAGGGCCTGGACGGTGTAGGTGATGGCGGCGGCGCCGGAGGCCACAGCCAGAGCGGCCACGCCCCCCTCCAGGGCGGCGATACGCTCCTCAAAGACGGCCTGGGTGGAGTTGGTCAGACGGCCATAGATGTTGCCCTCAGCCGACAGGCTGAACCGGTCGGCGGCGTTCTGGCTGCTGGGGAACACATAGGAGGTGGTGGCATAGATGGGCACTGCCCGGGCGTCGGATGCAGAATCGGGCTGCTCCTGGCCCGCATGGAGCTGGAGGGTCTCAAAGTGATACGTTTGGCTGCTCATGGGAACGACCTCTTTTCCAAATATCGGTTAAGATGACTATACCAGTATTTACCTACTTTGTCAATGGGTAGACCGGCTTGCGCAGTGTCCCCCTCCCCTGCCGTTTTTACGGGTGTATTTCATCAATGCGCCCTTTCCCCGCGTCGCCTTCCGGGTCCGAACCGATCGCAGCAGGGAAGAAAGAAAAGGCCGCCTGCCAACGGGAGCAGGCGGCCCTTTGGTCGCTGTAAACGATGGAGCTGTATGGCCCTCACCACTGCTGCTTTGCCGGACGCACCACCTTGCTGGGGGCCGCCCGCCACATGGCCTGCACCATGGCCTCGGAGGGCTCCAGCAGGAGCATCTGGATGACGCCGCCCCCCTGGAAGACCAGGATGTACCGCCGCTCCGCCGCGGGGTCGTGGCTGCTGTAGTCCAGCAGCTTCACGTCCTTCCGGCTGGTGTAGGGGGTCAGCCGGTCGTGGCCCTCCGGGGCCATGACCGCCAGGTTTTCCAGGTCGTACATTGCCAGCCGCTTCCGCTTGGAGCAGTTTTTGATCCGGTCGATACGCAGACCGCCGTCCAGATACTGGTACTCGTACTCCAGACGCAGATGCCGCCGGTAGACCAGAGCGGCGATGAGGAACACAAGAAAGATCGCCAGGAAGATGAGGTAGATCAGACCCAGGGCCAGATAGACAAAGGTCAGCACCCACAGGACCTTGCTGAGGATGTTCTCCCATTTGGTGGGCCTGACCGCCACCAGTACCTCACAGAAGGAGTTGCTCTCCATCCTTTAGCACCTCACTCCAGGGCGGAGCGGACCAGGTCGGCAAAGTTGGAATAGGGCTGCGCCCCCACCAGCCGCCGGAACTCCTGCCCGTCCTTAAAGACGATGACGCAGGGGATGCTCATAATGCCATAGGCGGCGGCCAGCTCCCCCTCCTGGTCCACGTCCACCTTGCCCACCGTGGCCTGTCCGGCGAACTCCTCCGCCAGCCGCTCGATGGCCGGGGCGATCATCCGGCAGGGGCCGCACCAGGTAGCCCAGAAATCCACGACCACCACGCCTCCGGCGCCGACGGTCTCTACAAAGGTGTTTTGATTAAAATGAATCAGCTCGGACATATGAATTTTCCTTTCTGTCTGTATTCAGGCGCGCTCCGCCTCCAGGGCCTCCGCCGCCGCCTCTCCGGCGATGAGGCCCTCGCCCACCGCCTTGGCGATCTGTAAGGGCTTTCCCGTGCAGTCCCCGGCGGCGTAGACCCCGGGGAGGTTGGTCTCCATCCGGCGGTTCACGGCGATATAGCCATCCTCCACCGCCAGCCCGGGGAGCAGGTCGGCGGGGGCCACCGACTCCCGGAGGATGAACACCCCGTCACAGGGCAGCGCCGCTCCCTCCGCCTCCACACCGGTGACGGCGCTCTCTCCCAAAACGGAGACGCGCCCCGCCCGGAGGTAAGGGATGTCCTCCCGCAGGCCCACCGGCTGAGTGGGGCTGAGATAGGTCACCTGACAGCCGATCTCCCGGAGGTAGTTGGCCTCCAGCGGGGCGTCCTTGGCCCGGCCGATGACGACAACTGATTTCTTCCGGTAGAGCATCCCGTCGCAGGTGGCGCAGTAACTGACCCCCCGACCCAGAAGGGCCTCCTCGCCGGGGTACTTCTGTCCCCGTTGGACGCCTCCCGCCAGGATGAGCTTCCGCCCCTCATAGACCTCGCTGCCCACGGTGAGATAGAACACCCCGTCCAGGGCCATGGCGGACAGGGCTCGCCCGGTGCGCAGCTCCGCCCCCATGTCCAGGGCGTGGCGGAGGAACCGCTCCATCAGCTCCCCGCCGCTGAGACCGGGGAGGCCCAGATAGTTGTGGATGGCGGGGGCCTTGCTCAGAGGGTTCTGCGCCCCGGGGTTGGAGAGGACGAGGCACTGCTTTCCCCGGCCCTGGGCCGCCACCGCGGCGGACAGCCCCGCCGGACCGGCCCCGAGAATGAGAATGTCATACACCGGCTTTCGCCCCCTTCTCCCGTGTTTGAACCTATTATACCCATCTTTCCGGGAAAAGGCAATCCTTTTTCCAAAACGCCCCATCTGACGGAAAACGGCCGATTTTCGCCTCTGTTTTTGTCGTCAGAGCCAAAACAGTTAAAAAATTTCAGTTGCCCCTTGCGAACGGGGAAAAAAGTGCGTACTATATAAGGGAAACAGAGAGAGGAGAACGCCGCCATGCAGAAGATCCCCTTTGTCTCCCTGGAGCAGCTCCGGGAGATCGCCAAGACCTATCCCACCCCGTTCCACATCTATGACGAGGCGGGCATCCGGCGCACCGCCCGGGCGGTGAACGCCGCCTTCGCCTGGAACCCCGGCTTCCGGGAATACTTTGCGGTGAAGGCCACCCCCACCCCCCGCATTTTGAAGATCCTCCACGAGGAGGGGTGCGGCACGGACTGCTCCAGCCTGACGGAGCTGATGATGAGCGACCGCTGCGGCATTGCCGGGGAGGAGATCATGTTCTCCTCCAACGACACCCCGGCGGAGGAATTTGTCCTGGCCAACCGGCTGGGGGCCACCATCAACCTGGACGATCTGACCCATGTGGATTTCCTGGAGCGGACCCTGGGCTTCATCCCACGGCGCATCTCCTGCCGGTACAACCCCGGCGGGGTGTTCCAGCTGGGGGAGAGCAAGGAGGGCTTCCAGGTGATGGACAATCCGGGGGACGCCAAGTATGGCATGACCCGGGAGCAGCTCTTTGAGGCGTACCGCAGATTAAAGGCCCTGGGAGCGGAGGAGTTCGGCCTCCACGCCTTCCTGGCCTCCAACACCATCTCCAACGACTACTACCCCGCCCTGGCCGCCCAGCTCTTCCGGCTGGCAGTGGACCTCCAGCGGGAGACGGGCTGCCACATCACCTTCATCAACCTCTCCGGAGGGGTGGGGGTGGACTACCGCCCGGAGCAGCCCGCCAACGACATCGCCGCCATCGGAGAGGGGGTCCGCCGGGCCTATGAGTCCATCCTGACCCCCAACGGCATGGGGGACGTGGCCATCTATACCGAGATGGGCCGGTATATGCTGGCCTCCAACGGCCACCTGGTCACCACCGTCCTCCACGAGAAGCACACCTATAAGGAGTACATCGGGGTGGACGCCTGTGCCGCCAATCTGATGCGCCCGGCCATGTACGGGGCCTATCACCACATCACCCCCATGGGGAAGGAACATCTCCCCTGTGACCACAAGTATGACGTGGTGGGCTCCCTCTGCGAGAACAACGACAAGTTCGCTGTGGACCGGATGCTGCCGGAGCTGGAGATTGGGGATATTCTGGTCATCCACGACACCGGGGCCCACGGCTTCTCCATGGGCTACAACTACAACGGCCGCCTCCGCTCCGCCGAGCTGCTGCTCCGGGAGGACGGGAGCGTGGAGCTGATGCGCCGGGCGGAGACCCCGGAGGACTACTTTGCAACGCTGGTGTGGTGACGCCTGCGGGAGAGGAGGAGCCATGAGGAGGTTCATTCGGAACGTCGCCCTGCTGCTGTGCCTGTGTCTGCTGTGCGCCCTGGCCGCCTGCGGCGGAACGGCCACAGAGGCGGAGGACGCCACCGGTACGGCGGACAGCACCGCCGTCTCAGACGAGACAGAGGAGGATGCCCAGGCTGCCGCCAACGGCGCCGCCTCTGCCGCAGCGGACGCCGCCGAAGAAGAAACGCCGGAGGATACTGCTGGGGACGAGGCTGACGGGGACGCTGACGGGACGGATACGGCTGTGATCCCCACCGTGAGCATCGCCGTAACCGAGGGCTCCTACTCCCATGAGGACGGCACGGAGCTGCTGTCGGTGACGATGGTGAGCATCTCCGTCTCCGTGGAGGGCAGACCGGAGGTGGAGGAGAGCATCAACGCCGACCTCCAGGCCCTGCTCAGCCAGATCAGCACCGCCAACTCCGACCTCAAGGCCCAGGTGGACGCGGACTACGAGGCGACGGCGGAGGAGGGCTGGGGGTGGTACGCCTATGAGTCCCAGCTGACGGCGGAGGTGGTCCGGTGCGACAGTCAGGTGCTTTGCATCCGTTTCAACGGCTACAGCTATTCCGGCGGCGCCCACGGCTACAGCTTCTCCTATGGCCGGAGCTACGACGTTCAGAGCGGCTCCCGCCTGTCCCTGGCCTTCCTCTCCGCCACAGGCGTGGATTTCCCCACCTACGCGCTGGAGCGGGTGACAGAGCTGTGCGGGTCGGAGGCGTACAGCGGGCTGGTGTTTGACACAGCCGTTGACCAGGAGGCTCTCTCCGATGTGGTCAGCGATGAGCAGTTCCTGCTGACGGAGGACGGAGTCGTCTTTCTTGCCGACCCCTATGTGATCGGCCCTTACGCCTCCGGCATCATCGAGTTTACCCTGCCCTATGACGAGCTGGAGGGCGTGGTCAAGGCGGACTATCTTCCGTCGTAACGGCATTGTCTGAAACGATCTCAGCCCGGAGCCGCAGGTCGGCCCCGGGCTGTTTTGTGTGAAATCGCAAGAGGTGAAAAGCGACATGGATTATCGAGCGGGCAGCTATGACATAGGGGTGATCGGCGCCGGCCACGCCGGCATCGAGGCGGCCCTGGCCGCCGCCCGGATGGGCCTGCGGACGGTGTGCTTCACCGTCAACCTGGACGCTGTGGGCAATATGCCCTGCAACCCCGCCATCGGCGGCACCGGAAAGGGCCATCTGGTCCGGGAGCTGGACGCCCTGGGAGGCGAGATGGCCCGGGCGGCGGACAAAGCCTGTATCCAGTACCGGCTGCTCAACCGGGGCAAGGGCCCCTCTGTCTGGTCCCTCCGGGCCCAGGCGGACCGGCGGCGGTATCAGGAGGTCATGAAGCAGACCCTGGAGCGGCAGGAGAACCTGACCCTGAAACAGGCGGAGGTGACGGACGTTCTGGCGGAGAACGGCCGCGTCACCGGCGTCCGCACCCGGAACGGGGCAATGTACGACCTCCGGGCGGTGGTGGTGGCCACCGGCACCTATCTGGGGGGCCGGACCATCGTGGGAGACGTCAGCCAGACCAGCGGCCCGGACGGGCTCCAGGCGGCGCTGGCGCTGACGGAGAGCCTGCAGCGGCTGGGCCTCTCCCTCCGGCGGTTTAAGACGGGGACGCCCCCCAGAGTGAACCGGCGGACGGTGGATTTCTCCAAAATGGAGCGCCAGGAGGGGGACCCGGACCCGGCCCCCTTCTCCTTCCAGACGGAGACCGTCCCGGAAAACCGGGCGGTGTGCTATCTCACCTATACGAACGGGCGCACCCACGACATCATCCGGGCCAATCTCCACCGCTCCCCCCTGTTCTCCGGGGCCATCCAGGGGGTGGGTCCCCGGTACTGCCCCTCCATCGAGGACAAGGTGGTGCGGTTTGCGGACAAGGAACGGCATCAGCTCTTTATCGAGCCCATGGGCCTGAACACGGAGGAGCTGTATGTCCAGGGCTTCTCCTCCTCCCTCCCGGAGGACGTGCAGGTGGAGATGCTCCACACCATCCCCGGGCTGGAGCGGGCGGAGATGACCCGGACGGCCTACGCCATCGAGTACGACTGCGTAGACCCCACCGAGCTGCTGCCCACCCTGGAGTGCAAGAAGATCTCCGGCCTTTACGGGGCGGGACAGTTCAACGGCTCCTCCGGCTACGAGGAGGCCGCCGCCCAGGGCTTTGTGGCGGGGGGCAACGCCGCCCTCCGGCTGCTGGGCCGGGAGCCGCTGATTTTGCGCCGGGACCAGGGCTATATCGGGGTGCTCATCGACGACCTGGTGACCAAGGGCACCAACGAGCCCTACCGGATGATGACCTCCCGGACGGAGTACCGGCTGGTGCAGCGGCAGGACAACGCGGACCAGCGGCTGACTCCGGGGGGCTACCGCCTGGGTCTGGTGAGCCGGGAGCGGTATGAGGCGGTGCTGGAGAAATACCGGCAGGTGGACCGGGAGCTGGAACGGCTGGAGCACACCGGGGCGGCCACCACCCCGGCGCTGGCTGCCTTTCTGGAGGAGCGGGGGGAGAGCGTCCCCGCCTCCGGGGCGAAGCTCTCCGCCCTGCTGCGCCGCCCCAAGATCAGCTACGACGACCTGGCCCCCTTCGACCCGGAGCGGCCCCGGCTGCCCCGGCCGGTGACGGAGCAGGTGGAAATTCAGCTGAAATACGACGGCTATATCCAGCGGCAGAACCGGCAGATCGCCCAGTTCCAGCGAATGGAGGAGCGGGCGCTGCCGGAGGACACAGACTATAGCCAGATCCAGAGCCTGCGCATCGAGGCCCGGCAGAAGCTGAACCGGATACGGCCCCTGAACCTGGGCCAGGCCTCCCGCATCTCCGGAGTCAGCCCGGCAGACGTGGCGGCGCTGATCTTCTGGCTGGAGCGGCAGGAGGAGCAGTAAGGGGCGTTCTGTCTCCTTTCTTAACTTTTTCTGAAGATTGACCGTCGGGATTTGTCACATCCGGTCGGATGCGCTATACTTGTCCTCAAAGCACAAGAGATGAGAGGGCGGTCATATGCGAACGAAACGGCGGACATATCAACACAGCAGCAGACGGCACAGGCTTTGGCCAGTGCTGCTGGCCCTGGCGGTGGGGCTGGGCTTGTTCCTGTATACATCGGACGGTCTTTCCCCGGGGACCGCAGAGAACGACGCCGGAGAGGAGCCGGGCATCGACCTGACCTCCATTTTCTCCCGACATAAGGAGCCGCCGGAGACGCCGGACTGGGTGACGGTGGACCTGCTCACGGTGAACGAGTACTCCCGCCCCGGCACCGAGCTGGAGACGGTCAACGGCATCGTCGTCCACTATGTAGGCAACCCGGGCACCACCGCCCAGGCCAACCGAAACTATTTCGAGGGTCTGTCCGAGACGGGGGAGACCCACGCCAGCAGCCATTTCGTCATCGGCCTGGAGGGGGAGATCATCCAGTGCGTCCCCCTGGACGAGATCGCCTATTGCTCCAACGACCGCAATTCGGACACCATCTCCATCGAGTGCTGCCACCCGGGGGAGGACGGGGCGTTTACCCAGGAGACCTACGACTCCCTGGTGAAGCTGGTGGCCTTTCTGGCGGACTACTACGACCTGGGGCGGGACCAGATCATCCGCCACTATGACGTGACGGGGAAGCTGTGCCCGCTGTACTATGTGGAGCACGAGGACGCATGGGAACAGTTTAAGGACGATGTATTCGGCTCAGAATAATGCAGATCGCCCCGGAAAGCCGGGTCGATCCGGATTTTGATCGACTGGCGGCTCCCGGGCCGCTCTGTGATACGGTGGTGATTTTATGCTTCAAATCAGCAATCTCCGGCTCCCTCTGGGCGCAGGTCAGGAGGAACTGGAACGCCGGGCCGCCAAGGTCCTCCGCATCGGCCAGGGAGACATCCGGGAGCTTCAGCTGGTGAAGCAGTCCATCGACGCCCGGCGCAAGAGCGACCTCCACATGGTCTATACCGTCAACGTCCGGGTGTCGGACGAGGAGCGGGTGCTGCGCAGAGCCGGGTCCACGGTGCGCAGGCTGGAGCGCGCGCCCTATCGTTTTCCGGAGGCCGTTTCCTGTTCCGGCCCACGGCCTGTGGTGGCGGGCATGGGGCCTGCGGGGCTGTTCGCCGCCCTGTTTCTGGCCCGGGCGGGCATTCCTCCCGTCGTGGTGGAGCGTGGCCGCCCGGTGGAGCGGCGTCAGGAGGACGTGGAGCGGTTTTGGGCCACCGGAGTCCTGGACCCCCGCTCCAACGTCCAGTTCGGAGAGGGGGGCGCGGGCACCTTCTCCGACGGCAAGCTGACCACCGGCACCCACGACCCCCGCATCTCCGCCGTGCTGGACACCTTTGTGGAGATGGGTGCCCCCGCAGACGTGGCCTGGTCCTTCCGGCCCCACGTGGGGACGGACGTGCTCCGGCAGGTGGTACGCAATCTCCGGGAGGAGCTGCTTCGGCTGGGCTGTGAGATCCGGTTTGAGACCACCCTGGCAGGTCTGGAGAGCGAGGGCGGCGCGCTGACCGCCGTCCTTCTGGAAACAGAGCGGGGGCGGGAGCGTCTCCCCGCCTCCCGGCTGGTCCTGGCCCCGGGCCATTCCGCCCGGGACACCTTCGCCATGCTCCACCGTCTGGGCCTTGCCATGGAGCGCAAGAGCTTCGCCATCGGCGTGCGCATCGAACACTGTCAGCAGGCTGTCAGTCAGGCCCAGTACGGTCCCGCATGGGAGCATCTGCCCCCTAGCGATTACCATCTCTCCTGTCATCTGCCCAGTGGACGGAGCGCTTTTTCCTTCTGCGTCTGCCCCGGGGGAACGGTGGTGGCCTCCGCCTCGGAGCCGGGGCGGCTGGTGACCAACGGCATGAGCTGCCGGGCCAGAGACGGGGAGAACATCAACGGCGGCTTTCTCGTGGGGGTCGGTCCGGAGGACTACCCCGGCACAGACCCTCTGGCGGGCGT
>JAJQHP010000140.1 GCA_021199695.1 Clostridiales bacterium | reverse complement strand
CTCCGGGTCCATGGTGGTCTCCCACAGCTCGTGGGGGTCCATCTCGCCCAGGCCCTTGAAGCGGCTGATGTCGATTTTGGCGTTGGGATTGCTTGCCCGCAGCTTGGCAGAGATGCGGTCCCGCTCCTCGTCGGAATAGGCCACCCGCTGGGTCTTGCCTCTTGTCAGCTTGTACAGAGGCGGCACGGCGGAATAGACGTATCCCTTCTCGATGAGGGGCCGCATATACCGGAAAAAGAAGGTGAGCAGCAGGGTGCGGATGTGGCTGCCGTCCACATCGGCATCCGCCATAATGATGATCTTGTGATAGCGCAGGCGGTCGATGTTGAACTCGTCCCCAATGCCTGCCCCCAGACCCAGCACCAGGGGATAGAGCTTGTCGTTGCCGTAGATCTTGTCCGCCCTGGCCTTTTCCACGTTGAGCATTTTGCCCCACATGGACAGGATGGCCTGAAACCGGCTGTCCCGCCCCTGGATGGCGGAGCCGGCTGCGGAATCGCCCTCCACGATATAGATCTCACACAGGGCCGGGTCGCGCTCGTTGCAGTCCTGGAGCTTGTCCGGCATCTGGCCGGAGTCCAGGCCGGTCTTCCGGCGGACAGACTCCCGGGCCTTCCGGGCGGCCTCTCTGGCCCGGGCGGCGGTCATGGCCTTTTCCAGAATGGCCTTGCCCACCGCGGGATTTTCCTCCAGGAACACCTCCAGCTTGTCCGAAACGATGTTGTTCACCAGGGTCCGAATTTCGCTGTTGCCCAGCTTGGCCTTGGTCTGTCCCTCGAACTGGGCCTCCGTCAGCTTGACGGAGATGACGCAGGTCAACCCCTCCCGGCAGTCGTCGCCGGACACCTTCTCGTCGTCCTTGAGCAGCTTTTTCTGCTTGCCATAGGTGTTTAAAACGGTGGTAAGAGCGGTCTTGAAGCCGGTCTCATGCATACCGCCCTCCGGGGTGTGGATGTTGTTGGCGAAGGAGACGATGACCTCGTTATAGCTGTCGGTGTACTGCATGGCGATCTCCGCCATGGCGTCGTCCTGCTCCCCGGCCATATAGATGACCTCCGGGTGTACGGGGGCCTTGTTCTCGTTGATATACTCCACAAAGGAGCGAATGCCTCCCTCGTAGCACAGCTCGTCCCGCTGCTCCTTTCCCTCCCGGCGGTCCTCTACGACAATACGCAGACCGCCGTTCAGAAACGCCTGCTCCTGGAGACGCTTGTGGAGGATCTCATAGTCATAGACCGTGTCCTCGAACATCTCCGGGTCGGGCTTGAAGGTGACAGTGGTGCCGGTGCGGTCGGTCTCCCCCACTACGGTCATAGGCTGAGTCACCTTGCCCCGGGAGAACTTCATCTCATAGATCTGTCCGCCCTTGTGTACCCGGACGGTGAGCCATTCCGACAGGGCGTTGACCACGCTGGCGCCTACGCCGTGGAGGCCGCCGGAGACCTTGTAGCCCCCGCCGCCGAATTTGCCGCCGGCGTGGAGGATGGTGAACACCACCTCCAGGGCGGGCTTGCCCGTCTGAGCCTGAACATCCACCGGGATGCCACGGCCGTTGTCGGTGACGGTAATGATGTCTCCCTCGTCGATGAACACCTGAATTTCGGAGCAGTACCCCGCCAGGGCCTCGTCAATGGAGTTGTCCACGATCTCATAGACCAGATGGTGCAGACCGGAGGAGGAGGTGGAGCCAATGTACATACCCGGCCGCTTCCGGACAGCCTCCAGCCCCTCCAGTACCTGTATCTCTGAGGCGTTATAATCGTTGTCCGCAGCGACTGCGGTGCCCTTTTCCAGTAAATCTTCTGCCATAATTGTTCTCCTGTAACCTCAATTCGTTCCGTAATATCAATCAAACGTTCTGTTTAAAAGCTGACGCCGTTTTCAATTCGTTTCAGCAGGGTGCCGCTGGTCGGCTGGGCCAGATAGACCCGCTGCTCCTTCTCTCCTGCCCTCTGGCAGAGGACAAAGCTCTTGGGCAGCTCTTCGCTGACGCTTTCCACCTGTCCCGCCTGCTCCGCCCGGCTGAGAAACTGTCGGGTGCGGTAGCTCTGGCTGGTGATGTCCAGGTCAAAGATACCGATGATGTCCCTGTCGTCGATGACGGTGGACTGACCCAGATGCAGATACATAGCACTCCCCTTCTCACACAATACGGCCGTTTTCCACCCGCAGGACCTTTCCGGCCCGCAGGCTCCCCTGCTTCTCCTCCTCGCAGCAGGTAATGAACACCTGCCCGCCGGAGATATGGTTGAGGACGAACTCCTGCCGCCGCCCGTCCAACTCGGAGAGCACGTCGTCTAACAGCAGCACAGGATATTCCTCCCGGTCGTCCCGGCTGATCTCCCGCTCCGCCAGCTTGAGGGAGAGCGCCGCCGTCCGGGTCTGTCCCTGGCTGCCGTAGGTCCGGGCGGATACGCCATTCACCGTGACCTCAATATCGTCCTTGTGGGGGCCGGAGAGACAGCTTCTGCTCTCCCATTCTGCCCGCCTGTGGGCCTCCATATGCTTCAAAAGCTGGTTATAAATTTGAGAGGTCGGCCCCAAGGGGTCGGTGACGCCGCTCACCGTCTTATATTGCAGCCCCAGCTCCTCCCGTCCGCCGGAGAACTCCCGGTGGATCTCCGGGGCGAACCGGTTCAGCTTCTCCATATAATAGGCCCGATAGTGGATGATCTGGGCACCCACCTGGCACATCTGGAGGCTGTAGGTCTCCAGAGTATCCACCACCGACCGGTCCTCCTGGAAGTCCCGCAGGATACGGGTCTTTTGCTCCTGTAATCTGCGGTAGACGGAGACGGCCTGGGCATACCGGGGCCGGAGCTGGCTGATGGCGTCGTCCAAAAACCGCCGCCGTTCCGCCGCACCGGATTTGATGAGGGACAGGTCTTCGGGACAGAACAGGACGGTATTTAAAATGCCGGACAGCTCCGCCGCCGTTTTCAGACGTACCCCGTTGGAGCGGAGGCTCCGCCGCTGACCTGCCCGGAGCAGGGCCTCCAGCCGAAACGCCCGGTTCCGGCTCTCCAGCTCCATCTCCATCCGGGCCGAATCCCGGCCAAAGGAGATCAACTCCCGGTCGGTCCTGGCCCGGTGGCTCCGACAGGCGGAAAAGTATCGAATGGCCTCCAACAGATTGGTCTTACCCTGGGCGTTCTCCCCCACGATCACATTGATGCCCAGGTCAAAGTCACAGGACAGGCTCTCATAGTTGCGGAACCCATCCAGGTTCAGATGACGGACGATCATTCCACCAGCAGGGTGTTATCCCCCATCTGCACCCGGTCGCCGGGACGAATTTTCTTTCCCCGCATGGTACAGACCTGACCGTTGACCAGCACCTGGCCCTCCTGAATGAGAATTTTCGCCTCTCCCCCGGTCTCCACCAGTCCCTCAAATTTTAACAGACTGTCCAGGCGGATAAATTCCGTGGTGATATGACTTTTCTGTTCCATATGCCCTCCTCGTCTCTCAGACGCCGGCCTTGAGACGGACGGGGAGCACCATATAGGTAAAGGCGTCCTCCGGCATACTGCTCCCCTCGGCCCGGGTGATGACGCAGGGGGAGACGGGCGTGTTCAACGCCAGATGGACGGAGGGAGTGGGGACTGCTTTCAAAGCGTCCAGCATATACCGGTTGTTAAAGCCGATCTCCAGACCCTTGCCGTCCCCGTCGGAGGGACACTCGTCATAGGCGTTGCCCAGAGCGGTGGAGGTGCGGATGCGTATGACCCCATCCTCAAATATGCAGCGGAGAGGGCTCTTCTGCTGTTCGCTGATGATCAGTGAGCAGCGATCGATAGAGTCGATGAGACGACGGGTGTCCACCGTGACGGTAATGGAGGAGTTGGTAGGGATGGCCTGCTTGTAGTTCAGGAACTCACCCTCCAGCCGACGGGTCACCAGAGTGACCTCCTCCGTTTTAAACATCACGTGACGCTCACCCAGCACCACCTGGATCTCCTTGTCCTCGTCGCTGGCGATGCGCTGGACCTCCTTCAGCGCCGCTCCCGGAACGACGAATTTAAAATCTTCTTTGGCGGATACCTGGCTCAGCCGCTCCCGGCGAAGGGCCAGACGATAACCGTCCACCGCCACCATAGTCAGACGATAGCCCTCCCCATCCTTCTCCACATCGAACAGGGAACCGGTGTGGACCGGACGGGCGTCGCTCTGAGAGATGGCGAAGCTGGTGCGTTCGATCATGTCCCGGAGGGAGTTCTGTTTGATCAGGAAGGAGTTCATGTAGTCCACGGTGGGCAGATCCGGATACTCCGAGGCGTCAATACCCTGGATGTTGAATTCGCTCATGCCGCATTTCAGATTTACGGTGTACCCTTGGGTGGAGATGACCACCACGTCGTCCGGCATCCGGCGGACAATCTCCCCAAACAGACGGGAGGACAGCACCATAGCTCCTTCCTCCCGGATCTCTGCAGGGAGGGTGGAACGAATACCGGTTTTCAGATCGTAGCCGGTGATCTGAATACGGTTTTCTTTTGTCTCCAGAAGAAGTCCTTCCAGGGCAGGGATGGAGCTTTTCGGGGCGACGGTGCGGGAGGAGAGGTTGATGGCGTTCATGAGCAACGCCTTTTCACAGGAAATTTTCATAGTTGCCTCCGTTCCTTATAAGAAAGCAGGATCATTAAAATAGCAGTAGTAGTAGGGGGCGGGAATCTGTGGAAAACCGGGAAAAATCCTGAAATCGACTGAAAAATTTGTCAGAATCCGGCTGCGGAAAAAGAAAACGGTTTTCCGCAGAGAAAAGAGAGAGGTTGGATTTTTCAACACGAATCCAATCAACAGGTGGAAAAGTTATGTGGATTCTGTGGAAAAAGGTCTGTCCTTCTCAATAGGCCCGGCTGTTGATATTGCTCTTGATGTCCCGGATGATCTCGGAGAGCTCTCTGTCCTCCTTCATCATCTTCTCTACCTTTTCCAGAGAGTGCATGATGGTGGAGTGGTGCTGACCGAACACCTTGCCGATTTCCGGAAGGGACAGGTTGGTGATGGAGCGTATGAGGTAGATGGATACCTGCCGGGCCAGGACGATGTCCTTCATTCTAGAGCTGCCCTTGATGGCGCTGGGATTCATAGAGTAGTATTTTGCAGTCTCCTCGATGATGAGGTCGGGGGAGGGGACGTATTCATCCCGGGCGTGAATGAGGGCCTGAATGGCTCTGGATGTGTTTTCATCGTTGATATCCTGTCCCATCAGATCCCGGTAGGCCAGCAGTCGCTTGATGGTGCCCTCCAGCTGACGGACGTTGGAGGTGATGTTCTGGGCAATGTACTCCAGCAGATCGTTGGGGAGGTCAAGTCCCAGCATGATCGCCTTGTTCTTGATAATGGCGCAGCGGGTCTCATAGTCGGGGGGCTGAATATCCGCCAGCAGTCCCCACTCGAACCGGGTCTGCAACCGGTTTTCCAACCGGGCCATCTCAGAGGGGGGACGGTCGGAGGTCAGGACGATTTGATGTCCTGCCTCGTACAGATTGTTGAAGGTGTTGAAGAACTCCTCCTGGGTCTGCTCCTTACCGGCGATAAACTGCACGTCGTCCACCAGCAACAGATCCTTGTCCCGGTATTTCTGCCGGAAAGCATCGGTGCTCTTGGTGCGGATGGCCTCCTGGAGCTCGTTGGTGAATTCATCCCCCTTGATGAAGGTGATATTGTATTCCGGGTGATCTATGTGAATGGTGTGATAGATGGCGTAGAGCAGATGGGTCTTACCCAGGCCGGACTCCCCATAGATGAACAGGGGATTGTAGCTCCTGCCGGGATTTTCAGCCACATTCAGGGCGGCGTTGTAGGCGAACCGGTTGGAGGAACCTACCACGAAATGCTCGAAGGTAAACTCCTCCTTGCCCATGAGCACATTCTGGTTATGACGCTGGTTGGAGGTACGATACTGCTCCGCCTCCTCTCCGGTGAGGATCGTCACGTCCATTTCGGCGGCAAACAGGTCGTAGAGCACTTTTTTCAGCATAGGGAGGTAACGAGAGACGATAATATCCTTTTTAAACTGCGTGGGGACGCAGATGACAAGCTGATTCTCCTTCAGCTCTACAGCCTCTGCATCGTCAAACCAGGTGCTGACAGCGGTGGGGGTCAGCTCCTGCTGCAATAATGTCAATACGCTGGGCCAGATATCGGCGGCGGAATTCATAACGTTAAAAAAACCTCCCATCCCGGTTTTGAAATACGGAGGAGGGCAGCTCCGCCCTCCCGCTGGAACGAATGAAAAAATGAGTCAAAATAAAAATAAAGGGTAAAAAAGCCCATAATCAGCATTTTCATTATACCATAAAAAGCTTTTTTCATCAAGTAGAAAGCGGCTATACATTGTATAAAAATAGCCTCCGTCCCGACCGGACTTTTGGCGGCTCACCGGGAGATACGAGAGTGAATGGCTGGCGACCACAAGATATTGTGTTTATCCTGATTTCCGGTCCCCATATTGCACATTTTGAAGAAAAAATTGCAGAAATGGTGTTGACAGCCGGAAAAAGATGGGGTTATAATAGTAGCCGCTGAAATTGCCGCAGCGCTCTTTTTTTATTCGAGAATGGCTGCGGCCCATGGTTTTGTCAGCTACGGTCGGCTCAGGCCGACTTGTTGAGCAATATGAGAGTCGGAGGTGTTATTTATGGCTACCAAACGTACCTACCAGCCCAAGAAGCTTCATCGTTCCAAGGTCCACGGCTTCCGGAAGAGAATGGCTACGGCCAACGGCCGCAAGGTCCTCGCCCGCCGTCGCGCCAAGGGTCGTATCCGTCTGACCTACTGATGAAGGGCAATCGGGAAAAATAGCGCCATGATGTTCAGGGGTGGATGATTTGGAATCGGAACGGTTCCGTGCTGATCTTTCACCCCTAAATCTGTATGTGCTTTGTTTCCCACCTGTACCCGCCGCCAACGGCGGCCGGGGCGATGCAAGGAGAGTCGTCCGTGAAATATTCTGTCTCACTCAAACAGAATAAGGACTTTCGCAGACTGTACCACCGGGGAAAGTATGCCGCCTGCCCCACCCTGGTGCTGTATTGGAGTCCCAATCGGTATCAGAATAACCGTCTGGGCATCACTGTCAGCACCAAGCTGGGCAACGCCGTGGTGCGCAACCGTACCCGCCGCCGCATCCGGGAGATTTATCGTCTCCACGAGGAGCAGCTGCGCCGGGGGATGGATCTGGTCGTTGTGGCCAGGGCCGCCGCTCCGGACGCAGAGTATCGCAGGCTGGACCGGGATTTCCAGCGCCTGGTCAAACGGCTGGGCCTTTGGAAAGAGGGGTCGGAAGAATGAAAAATGGGATCAAACGGGTGATGCTCTGGCTCATCCGGTTCTATCAGACCCAGATATCCCCTCTGACGCCTCCCTCCTGCCGTTTTATCCCCACCTGCTCGGAATACGCCCGTCAGGCGGTGGAGAAATACGGCCCGGCCAAGGGCAGTCTGCTGGCAGCAAAACGGCTCTCCAAATGTCACCCCTTCCACCGGCAGAAGTCCATCGAGTATGACCCGGTGCCATAATCGTTGCGGCATTCTGTATTCCTTCAGAGAAACGACCTAGGAGGACACATACTTGATTACTGCAATTCTACAGTTCTTCGGCAGGATACTGCTGTGGATCTACAACTTTACCGGCAGCTATGCCCTTTCCCTGGCCCTGTTTACCCTGCTGACCAAGGTGGTCCTGTTCCCCCTGTCCTACAAGGGCAAGCAGAGCATGATGCGGATGAACGCCCTGAATGAGGAGATGCAGCGTCTCCAAAAGCAGTACGGCAAGGATCAGCAGCGCTACAACATGGAGGTTCAGAAGCTCTATGAGGAGGAAAAGGTCAACCCCATGAGCGGTTGTCTCTGGTCTCTCCTCCCCCTGCCTGTGCTGATGGCCCTGTACTACGTTATCCGTCGGCCCATGCTCTATATGCTCTGTCTGACAGAGGATCAGATCACCACCGTGGTGGACACTCTGTCCGGACTGGGCCATACCTTCGAGAGCACCCAAACCGCCTACCAGGAGATCTACATCATGGATCTCATCAGCAAGGACAGCAGTCTGTATAACGCTGTCGCTGAGGCTCTGGGAGACGCCGCCAGCCAGCTCCAGACCATGAGCTTCAATTTCCTGGGCATCAATCTGGGCGAGGTCCCCGACTGGCAGTTCTGGAACTGGGACGCCGTGAACTGGAACAACATCGGTCTGGCGCTGATCCCCATCCTGATCGTCATTTTGAACTTCTTCTATTCCCGGTACTCCATGAAGTCCAATCAGGTGAAGAAGCAGGATGACGACAAGGACAAGAAGGACGACGCTGCCAACGCCGCCGCCGGCAGCAGCAAGATGATGATGTACATCATGCCGCTGATGTACCTCTGGTTCGGCTACATCATGCCCGCCGGTATGTGCGTCTACATGGCCTGCAGCACCATTTTCAGCATCCTGCAGGACATGATCTTTGCCAAGTTCATCAACAAGAAGTTTGAAAAGGAAAAGCTGGAGCGCCAGGCCCGGATGGAGGAGCGGCGCAACCAGGAGAAGGCCAAAAAGGCGGAGATCGCCGCCCACCGTGCCGCCGTGGAAGAGGAAATGAAAAAGCGGGGCGGCAAAAAGGCGGTGCGCCAGGTCCAGAAGAAGGCGGAGAAGGCCAGCCGTGACAGCGGCGCGGGCCAGATCGGCATCCGTCGTTACGCCCGGGGCCGGGCCTACGAGGCGGACCGTTATCCCACCACCCCCTACCGCGATCCCCAGGATGTGCTGGATGAAGAAGCTCTGGAGCGCGCCCTGGCAAAGAAGGGAAAACGGAAGGTCGTCCCCGAGGAGCTGCCGGAGGATGAAACGCTGGTGGAGCTCCAGGAGGAGACAGTGGAGTCATCTGCATCCGCCGAGACCGGAGAGACAAAGGAATAATTTCATAAGGGAGCTGAACAATCCATGACCAAATATATCGAGACCACCGGCAAGACGGAGGAACTGGCCATAGCAGCTGCGCTCGAGCAGCTGGGCATGGACCGGGACGATGTCTCCGTGGAGATCATCAACCGGGCAAAGACCGGCTTCCTGGGCATCGGGAGCTGCCCCGCCAAGGTGCGGGTGAGCTATGAGGCCCCTGACCCGGCCCCGGTGAAGGAGCCGGAGCCTGTGGCTCCTGTTGTCGCCCCTGTGGAGCCGAAAAAGGCCCCGGAGGCCAAGACTGCCGTCCCCAGCCAGAAAAAGCCCGCCAATCAGCGGCCTGCCGGTCAGCAGCCCAAGCCGAAAAAGAAGGAGCAGCCAAAAAAGCCGGAGACCCCCAAGGCGGCCCCTGCCGCTGAGGCCCCGACCCCGGCGAAGGAGCCTGCTGCCCCCGCCGCAGACCGGACCGGGGATATCGTAACCTTCCTCACCGGCCTGATGAAGCATCTGGACGTGGAGGCCACTCCCGCCGTTCAGGTCAACCAGGACGGCGTCTATGAGGTGACGCTGGAGGGCGAGGATCTGGGCGCCCTCATCGGCCGCCGGGGAGAGACTCTGGATGCTATCCAGCAGCTGACCAACTACGCCATGAACCACGGCCAGAACCGCCGCATCCGGGTCCATGTGGACTGCGAGAACTACCGGGCCAAGCGGGAGGAGTCCCTCCAGCGCCTGGCGCGAAAGACGGCCGGAAAGGCGATCAAATATCGCCGGAACATGATGCTGGAGCCGATGAACGCCTACGAGCGCCACGTCATCCACGCGGAGCTTCAGGACTATCACCCCAACATCTCCACCTACTCCACCGGCACCGAGCCCAACCGGCGCATTGTGGTGGCTTACAATAAGTAAGCGCGAGCGGGTAAAAGAAAGACAAAGCGGAGGCAGACCTTTGGGGGTCTGCCTCCGCTTTTGTTGTATGAGGTTTTACGCCTCGCCGCCGCTTTGACCGCCCCTGTTATGGGAGCGGTGTCTGCGATAGTGGGGGCGGCTGCGCCGGGGCTCCTCC
>JAJQHP010000080.1 GCA_021199695.1 Clostridiales bacterium | reverse complement strand
TCATATAGCCGTAGCCGCCCATGACCTGCACGCCGTCCACGGCGCACTTCATGCCCACATCGGTGCCGAAGGTCTTGGCGATGGCGGCCTCCATGGTGAAGGGCTGGCCTGCGTCCATCAGCTCTGCGGCGTGGAGGTACATCTGACGGCCCGCCTGGACCTGGATCTCCATATCCGCCAGCATGGCCTCCACCATCTGGAAGTTGGCCACCGGCTGACCGAACTGCTTGCGCTGCTTGGCGTACTTGGTGGCCTCCTCCACGACGCGCTGGCCGATGCCGATGCCGAAGGCGCCCACGCCCGCCCGGGAGTGGTCCAGGGTCTCCAGGATATACTTAAAGCCCCGGTTCTTCTTGCCCAGTAGGTGGTCCTTGGGGATACGCACGTTGTCGAAGATGACCTCGCTGGTGCAGCTGAGCCGCATACCCATCTTGTCCTCTTCCTTGCCGATGGACACGCCGGGCCGGTCCCGCTCCACGATGAAGGCGGACAGGCCCATGACCCCCGCCTTCTTCCGGGTGGAGGCCAGGACGGTGTAGATGCCCGCAATGGGGCCGTTGGAGATGAAGCACTTGGTACCGTTGATGACGTACTCGTCCCCATCCTCCACGGCGGTGGTCTGCACCCCGCCTGCGTCGGAGCCGGCATTGGGCTCGGTGAGGCAGAAGGCGGCGTACTTCTTCTCGATCATCGTGTCGAACCAAAGCTTCTTCTGGGCGTCGGTGCCTGCAATGAGCACGGGATAGGACGCCAGAGCGTTGGCGATGAGGGTGGTGCCGATGCCGATGTCGCCCCGGGCGATCTCCTCAGCGATGGCAAAGACCTGCACGCTGGTCAGGCCGGGGCCACCGTATTCGGCGGGAACACACAGCTGGTTCAGGCCCATATCGCAGGCCATGTCCAGCAGCTTTTCCGGGAACTCGTTGTTCTTTTCGTAATCCCCCACCGTGGGGATCACTTCCTTATCCACGAACTCCCGGACCATCGTCAGCAGCTCCTGGGTCTCGTTATCAAAGAGCATGGCGGAAAACTCCTTTTCTGTAAAGTCTGGAGAGCGGAAAAATGCTCAGTGTGTATTATAGCACATTTAGATAGGTCGGGCAACTTTTTTTGTGAAGTTTGGGGAGGGGAGTGGTGCGAATTCGCACTGACTCTCTGCGGATTCGCCCGGGGCCTGTCCTGTCGTGGGTGCAGCACGCACTCACGACACATTATGCACGATCGGCGCGTTGGGGACGAGTTTTGTCAAGGGTCATTTTGATAATAATTGAAACGGGAAGAAGTGGAAATTGAGTGCAATTTATGATATAGTGATTGTGATGTAACTTGCAGAGCGGCGGCGCCGCAGGAGAAGGGACGATTGCCATGCTGAAGGTATTTTTGGTGGAGGACGAGAGCATCATCCGGGAGACCCTGCGAGACACGGTGCCCTGGGGACAGTGCGGCTACCAGTTCTCCGGAGAGGCCGGGGATGGAGAGATGGCTCTGCCCCTTATCCGGCAGGTGCGGCCCGACGTGCTCATTACGGATATTCGAATGCCCTTTATGGACGGGCTGGACCTGAGCCGCCTGGCACTCCAGGAGTTTCCGAAGATGAAGATCATCATCCTCTCCGGCTATGATGACTTTGAGTATGCCCGACAGGCCATCGACATCGGCGTGACCCAGTATTTGCTCAAGCCCATCACCAAGAACACCCTTCTGAGCGTGCTCCGGGAGGTGCGGGAGAAGATCGAGGAGGAGCAGGCCCAGCAGAACTACCTGACCAAATTTCACAAGGAGGCCCAGGAGTACGAGCAGTATGCCCGGAGGAGCTTTTTCGAGCGGATGGTGGCGGGGCAGCTGACCATCCAGCAGATCTACGAGGCCGCCGGGAAGCTGGACCTGGACCTGCGGGCGGAGTGTTATACCATCGCCTTTTTCTCCATGCCGCCGGAGGGCTCCGGCGCAGCCGACCACTATTCCGAATCTGCTGCCCGCATCCGGGACGTGCTGATGGAGCATTTCCTGAAATATCCGGAGTATATCCTGCTGCGGTGGAACCTGACCACCTACGCTGTATTGATCAAGAGCACCACAGAGGGGATGGAGGCCCAGATCGGCCAGTGTGTCGCCGCAGTGCGCAGCTGTTATGAGACCTGGGACTCCCAGCTGGACTGGTATGTGGCGGTGGGCAGACCCACCCAGCGACTCAGCGCCCTGAACGTCTGCTATGATGGAGTTTCCCGTCTGTGGGCCTATCGGTACATCCTGCCCCGGCAGCATATCCTCACCGAGGAGACGGTGGGTGGCCTGACGGGCACTGGCGGCGACAGCGGACTGTCCCGGCTGGACTCCTCCAAATTCAATCCTCAAATCCTCACAGGTATCATGCAGAGTGCCCAGAGAGAGGAGATCCCCGGGGTGGTGGGAGAGTTTCTGCTGGGGCTGGCCGATGCCCTGGATTCCAAGCTGTTCTGCAACTACCTGATGCTCAGCGTACGGTTCACCGCCGCCGAGTTTGTCACCGCCCTGGGCGTCGGTCAGCAGGCGTTTCTGGACAGCCTGAGCTGTCTGGATATGGTGGGACAGCAGAACACCGCCCAGGACCTGAGGCGTTACATGACAGAGATCCTCATGAAAGCGGTGGAGCTGCGGGAGCGGGCCTCCAGCAGCCAGAGCCGGGGGATGCTGGAGCAGGCGGTGGCTTATATCGACGCCCACTTCACCGAGGAGAATCTTTCCCTGAACACGGTGGCTCGGGAGGTCAACATCAGCGCCAACTACCTCTCCGCCGTGTTCAGCCAGGAGAAGGGCCGCACGTTCATCGAGTACGTCACCGCCAAACGGATGGAGCGGGCCAGGGAGCTGCTGAAAAACACCGACCTGCGCTCCGGCGAGGTGGCCGCGGCCATCGGCTATCGTGACCCCCACTATTTCAGCTTCCTGTTCAAAAAGACCCAGGGTTGTACCCCCAGGGACTTCCGGGCGGGACATGGGGGGAGACAGAGATGACCGGACGGACCCGGGGGGAGAAAAAGCCCGTCTCCATCCGGCAGCAGATGAACCGGCTGGTGGCCACCTTTGCGGCGGTGATTTCCCTGGTGTTCCTGGTGGTGGTCTCCATCCTGACGGTGTATCAGAGCCAATACGAGGGCCTGATGAACAACGTGACCACCGCCTCCGAGTTCAATCTGGGCTTCAAGGACAGCATCGACCTGAAAATGTACTATTATGTGATCGAGAGCCAGTATTCCGAGGGCCTGCCCATCAGCGAGGTGGAGGACGCCCAGAAGCTGGCCCAGAGTCTGATCACCACCACCACCGAGAAGGACAGTCTCCGGGCCATCACCAGCGTACTGGATCTGTGCCGGAATCTGGAGGAGAAGATCTACCTGATTCAGGAGACCGAGAGCTATGACGAGCGACAGCTCCAGCTGGAGAACAACGTCTATGTGCTCACCTCGCTGATTCAGGAGTATATGTATAACTATCTGTACTATGAGTCCGTCCACCTGAACGAGCTGCAAGCCCAGATGACCCATCAGATCTTTCTGGAGGTGGTGGTTATTGCTGCCGTTTTCACTGGCCTGGTGATCGGTCTGACCCGGCATACGCTGAAGCTGAGCCGCTCCATTACGGAGCCAATCACTCAGATCTGCGATCGGGTGAGCCAGGTCACTGTGGGCGACCTGACGCCCCGGGAGCCGGTGGTGTCGGGGGAGTATGAGCTGGCCACGCTCAGCGTTGGACTGGAACAGATGGTGGCCCGCATCAACCAGCTGCTCCAGGAGACCACCGAGAAGCAGGAGAGCCTGCGCAAGGCAGAGCTGGCGCTGCTCCAGGCGCAGATCAACCCCCACTTCCTGTACAACACCATGGACACCATCATCTGGCTCATCGAGGCGGGGAAGACCCAGGAGGCGGTGGATATGGTGTCCAACCTGTCCGCCTTCTTCCGCCACTCCCTGAGCAAAGGGGAGGACGTGATCTCTCTTGCCAACGAGGAAAGCCATGTGACCAGCTATCTGCACATCCAGCAGGTGCGTTACAAGGACATTATGAGTTATACGATAGACATCGACCCGGCCATCCGGGACGCCCGTCTGCCCAAGCTGACCCTGCAGCCTCTGGTGGAAAATGCCCTCTACCATGGGATCAAGCTGAAACGGGGCCAGGGGCGCATTGAGGTGAAGGGCCGGGCGGAGGACAACCTTGTGGTGCTGACGGTGACAGACGATGGGGTGGGTATGTCCCCCCAGCGGCTGGAGGAGCTGAACCGGAGCATGGATGGCGGTGGCCGGGTGGGCTTCGGCCTTGCCACTGTACATGAGCGGCTTCGGCTGCTGTTCGGTAGCTCCGCCGGGCTGACCCTGTCCAGCACGGAAGGCGTTGGTACGACCGTCACGGTGCGCCTCCCCCGGCAGACCGGGCAGACGGAGAGGGAGGCAGAGAGATGAGAAGATTTGTTATTTTCCTGCTGACTGCCGCCCTGCTGCTGACCTGCGGCTGTGCCGGACCGGCAGGGGACGGAGAGGACTGGGAGGACGATCTGATCGTGGTGGGCGTGAGCCAGGTGGGAGCGGAATCCGACTGGCGGGTGGCCAACTCCGAGTCCATCAAGGCGGTTTTCACCGAGGAGAACGGCTACCGGCTGCTCTTTGAGGACGCAAAACAGCAGCAGGAGAACCAGATCTCCGCCATCCGAAAGTTCATTCAGCAGAAGGTGGACTACATCATCCTCATGCCCATCAGCGAGACGGGATGGGACTCCGTCCTCCAGGAGGCCAGAGACGCCGGGATACCGGTGATTTTGGTGGACCGCATGATAGAGACGGAGGATGACAGCCTGTACACCGCCCACATCGGCTCCGACTTCCGGGAGGAGGCGGAGATGGCGGTGTCATGGATGGAGGAGACCTACGGGACGGAGCCGGTAAACATCATTCATCTCCAGGGCACCCTGGGCTCCACCGCCCAGATCGGGCGCACGGCGGGGCTGGAGGATGCGGTGGCCCGCCACAGTAATTGGACGATTTTGACCCAGCTGGACGGGGACTTCACCCAGGCCAAGGCGTATGAGGTGATGTGCCAGTATCTCGCTCAGGAGCGCGGGGTGGACATCCAGGTGGTCTACTGTGAAAACGACAACGAGGCCTATGGGGCCATCGAGGCCCTGGAGGAATATGGCTACACCTGCGGGCCGGAGGGGGTCTCCGTCATCTCCTTCGACGCCACAAGAACCTGTCTCACCCTCTGCCTGGAACAGAAGATCGCCCTGGCGGTGGAGTGCAATCCCCTGCTGGGGGAGCTGGCGGAGGAGACCATCCAGACCCTGGAGGCGGGGGATACGCCGGAAAAGCACACCTATGTAGAGGAGTCGTGCTTCACCTGGCAGGAGCTGACCCAGGAACAGATCGAGGCCAGACCGTATTGAAAAGAGGACTGCCGTGCAGCGCTTTATGCCCTGCACGGCAGTCTTTGTCTGTTATCTGTTGTCACCCGCTGCTGCGCACCATCAGCCGCCAGTCCAGCAGACGGGAGCGGCAGCTCTGCCCGTGGATCAGCTCCAGAAGCAGCTGGGCCGCCACCTGGCCGGTCTTTTGCTTGTAATGGCCCAGAGAGGTGATGGAGACCGGCTCCATCTGGCTGTAATAGCTGTTGTCGAAGCTGACCACCGCCACATCATCCGGTACCCGCCTGCCCATGGTCAGCAGCTCCCGGATGAGAAAGTGGGCGATCTCGTCGTTGTAGCAGACGATGGCGGTGACGTCGTCCAGCCGCTCCCGGAGAAAGCTCTGCAAAAAGCCTCCGTCCTGGCGCTCGACCAGAGAGAGCCGTTCCTCGGTGCCGTACCAGCAGAAATGCCGGTCGGACACGGGCAGCCCCGCCTTGACCAGCCCGGCGGTCAGGCCGTGATACCGCTGGGGGCCCTGCATATCGTCGCTCTTGAAGATGCCGCCGATTTGCTGATGGCCTCGTCCGACCAGGTGCTGCGCCAGCATCATGCCTCCGCCAAAGTTGTCATCGCAGACGTAGGGGAAGTCCGCCATGCTCTCGTAGCGGCCCTGGAAAAACAGGAGAGGGACCCCACGGTATTGCAGCTCCCGAAACAGGTCCTCGTTGGCGCAGGGCAGCGCAGTTTTGCTGCCCTCGATCAGGATGCCGCTGACCGGGTCGCTGAGCAGGGTCTGCAAGATTTCCCGCTCTCTGGCGATCTGATTTTCAGTGGAGTAGACCACCGTGGGATAGCCGTACTGGGCAAACACCTGCTGGGCGTTGTGAAGCACGGTGGGGAAGATGTATTCGTCCACAAAGGTGACAACGATGGCCACCGGCGGCGGGGCGGCAGCCTGGCTGTCAGAGAGATAACTGCCGCTGCCTCTCCGCTTTTCGATGATGCCGTCCTCCACCAGCAGCTGGAGGGCGTGGCGGACCGTCTGTCGGCTCATCCCGTAGCGGCGGGAGAGGGCCTCTTCGGTGGGAAGACGGTATCCGGGCTGACTGCCGTTGGCGGACAACTCCTCCCGGAGCAGCCGGGCCAGTACGATATACTTTGCAGGCATGGACGGATCGCCTCCTGTCTTGCGTGGTCTGCCTGAATACAAGTTTACCGGAAATCCGGGGAAATTGCCTAAAATTGTGGTTTGATTTCTTACGGAATTTGAAGGACAAGCTGAAAAAATCGACCTTTTCTCAGAGCGCCCTCCCAGGCGGCGGAGGCCGCTGATGGGAAATTTTTTTCGCCCATTCCCCATAAAAATTTGATTTGCGTCAGAAAGTTGTGCGCAAATTCGCAGAAAGAAAAAACGGAAATAAGAGACCGAACCGTAAAATAATCAACTTTCGGCCGGATGAATCTGAAAAAAGTCAACTTGCCCGGGGTGTGACTGCGTCTTGATGCGGGAAAGTTGTATTCTTTTGGATATTATGCACAAAATTTGTATTGTTTAATTAAGAGAAAATGTGAAGATATAACAAAAAAGAGATTGACTTTTCCTAATGTGACAGGGTATACTGGACGCAGGCACGGGAGGAAATTATCTTCCCGAATATCAACGGGGGCTGCAAAGCGGCCCCGTGCACGAGAAAGTGAGGAAAATCAAATGAAAAAGCTTCTTGCGCTGCTCCTCTCCCTGGCCATGGTGCTCAGCCTGGCTGCCTGCGGCGGCAGCACTGACACCGCCACCGACGACACCGCCGACGACACCACCACCTCCGACACCGAAGAGGCCGACACCACTGAGGAGGCTGACGCCACCGAAGAGGCCGACGCCACCGAAGAGGCCGACGCCACCGAAGAAGCCGACACCAGCTCCAGCGGCGAGCTGATCTCCGTGGCCATTATCAACAACGACCCCAACGAGTCCGGCTATCGTACCGCCAACGACAAGGATCTCCAGGCCATGTTCAACGAGGAGAACGGCTATGACGCCATCTTCTATTACAGCCTGAAGAATGACGAGCAGATCGCCTATGCCCAGCAGGCCGTCCAGGCCGGCGTGGACTACCTGCTCCTCTCCGCCGCTGACGTCTCCGGCTGGGATTCCGTGCTGAAGGACGCTCAGGACAACGGCATCCAGGTCATCCTGTTCGACCGTACCATCGACGCCGATGAGAGCCTGTATGTGGCCTCCATCGTCTCCGACATGGCTCAGGAGGGCGAGACCGCCGTTTCCTGGCTGGAGTCTCAGGGCCTGGAGGAGTACAACATCATCCACATTCAGGACGTTATGGGCTCCGCCGCTCAGGTGGGCCGTACCGGCGCTCTGGACAGCAAGGTAGAGTCTGAGGACAGCTGGAATCTGGTCGTGCAGCAGACCGCCGACTGGAATGCCGAGACCGCACAGCAGATCGTCCAGTCCGTCATCGACTCCGGCGAGTCCTTCAACGTGATCTATGCTGAGAACGACGACATGGCCAAGGGCGCTGTGGCTGCTCTGGACAAGGCCGGCATCAGCCACGGCGTGGGCGGCGACGTCATCGTCATGGGCTTCGACTGCAACGCCTGGGCTCTGGAGGAGCTGCTGGCGGGCAACTGGAACTACGACGGTCAGTGCAACCCCTTCCAGGCTGCTTACATCGATGAGATCATCAAGACCCTGGAGTCTGGCGGCACCATCGAGGAGAAGACCATCATCATGGAGGAGAAGGGCTTCGACGCCACCACCATCACTCAGGAGGATGTGGACAACTACGGCATCTGAGTTTTAAGCTCACCCTTCAACATAGGACACTTGAAGTGCGGTACATCGTAGCGGATAGCGGTACGCTGTACCGCACTTCTTATCAACCTGCCGTCTCCCTGGAGGAGGCGCAGGAAAGCGCGCACTCCTGCGCCATATCAACTGCGAAAGGAGCATCACACATATGGAACACGATGTCGTTTTGGAAATGCGGCATATCGACAAGAGCTTTCCCGGCGTGAAGGCCCTGCAAAACGTGGATTTCACCCTGCGTAAGGGTGAGATTCACGCACTGATGGGGGAAAACGGCGCAGGGAAATCCACCCTGATCAAGGTGCTGACCGGCGTTTACTCCAAGGATGAGGGCGACATCCTCCTGGAGGGGAAGGCCGTAGCCATCCGCTCCCCTCAGGACGCCCAGAACCTGGGCATCGCCACGGTGTACCAGGAGATCACTCTCTGCCCGAACCTGTCCGTGGCGGAGAATATGTACATTGGCCGCACTCGGGGAGCGTCGGTCAACTGGAAAAAGATGAACGCCCAGGCGGATGAGATCCTGAAGAATCTGGACATCCCCGCCACGGGGAAGATGCAGCTGGGAAACTGCTCTCTGGCTGTGCAGCAGATGATCGCCATTGCCCGGGCGGTGGACATGGACTGCAAGGTGCTGATCCTGGACGAGCCCACCTCCTCCCTGGACGAGCAGGAGGTGGCCAAGCTGTTCCGGCTCATGCGGGAGCTGAAGGAGCGGGGCGTGGGCATCGTCTTTGTCACCCACTTCTTTGACCAGGTCTATGAGGTCTCCGACCGGATCACCGTCCTCCGGGACGGCCAGCTGGTGGGAGAGTACCTCATTCAGGACCTGCCCAGAGTGCAGCTGGTATCCAAAATGCTGGGCAAGGAGCTGGACGACCAGGCGGACCTCCGGGGGGAGCAGCCCCGCTACGTGCCCGAGGAAGGGGCGGCCCCTGTCATCGAGGCCCACCAGCTCCAGAGCGATGCGGGCATCTATCCCTTCGACTTCTACATCAACAAGGGCGAGGTCAACGGCTTTACCGGTCTGCTGGGCTCTGGTCGCAGCGAGTGCGTCCGGGCCATCTTCGGCGCTGACCGGGTCATCGGCGGCACGGTGAAGAAGAACGGCAAAGAGATCAAGATCAGAAAGCCTCTGGACGCCATGAAGAACGGCATCGCCTACCTCTCCGAGGACCGGAAGGCGGACGGCATCATCGGGGACCTGTCCGTCCGGGACAACATCATCCTGGCCTCCCAGGTGCTTCGGGGCTTTATGAAGCCCTACTCCAAGGCTGAGGCCAACAAGCTGGCGGACGAGTACATCGAGCTGATCCAGGTCAAGACCGCCTCCCGGGACACCCCCATCAAGAGCCTGTCCGGCGGCAACCAGCAGAAGGTCATCGTGGCCCGGTGGCTGCTGATGCACCCGGAATACCTGATTCTGGACGAGCCCACCCGGGGCATCGACGTGGGCACCAAGCAGGAGATCCAGAAGCTGGCGCTCCAGCTGGCCTCCGAGGGCATGAGCGTGACCTTCATCTCCTCCGAGACGGATGAGATGCTCCACACCTGCTCCCGTCTGGTGGTCATGCGTGACCGGAAGATGGTGGGCGAGCTGACCGGAGAGGATCTGACCCAGAACAAGATCATGAGTACCATCGCAGGAGGGGCCGCCGTATGACAAAACTGAGAAAAATCATCTCCAATCAGATATTCATTCCCGTTGCGGCCCTGCTGCTTCTGGCACTGTTCAATCTGATTGCAGACCCTTCCTTCTATAAAATCACCCTGGACACAAACAGCGCCGGGGACCCGGTGCTCTCCGGCTACCTCATCACCATCCTGGATTCCGGCGCGGAGCTGG
>JAJQHP010000231.1 GCA_021199695.1 Clostridiales bacterium | reverse complement strand
GGCTGGGGCTGGCGGTGCTGTTCGCCTTTCCCGGCGCGCCCACGGTGTACTACGGGGATGAGGCGGGCATGACCGGCTTTGAGGACCCCTTCAACCGCCGCACCTATCCCTGGGGCAACGAGGACCAGGAGGTGCTGGCCTACTACCGGGAGATGGGCCGTCTGCGGAAGGAAAACGAGTGCCTCCGCTCCGGTGGGATCGTCTGGGGCGACTGCCCGGGACAAGTGGTGTCCTTTGCCCGGACGCTGGAGAACGAGGCCATCGCCCTGGCGGTCAACGCCGGAGATGCGGAGACGGAGATCGCCATTCCCTGGGCCTTCCCCTCCGCTGCGGACCTGGACAGCGGAGAGGCCGTCCCCGTCAAAAACGGACGGCTGACGGTGTCTGTTCCCCCTATGGGCCGCCGTCTGCTGCGGTTCCGGGAGCGGGAGCAGAGCTGACCCTCCCCTTTCTGACAATGCCATATTTCCGCACGTATAAAGGCTCCGCCGTTTCGGAAAACGGCGGAGCCTTTTGCATCCGGACGGGCCGGAAAACGCCCACGACCCGGCAAACTTTCGTCTGCCGGGTCGTGGGTTGAGAGAAAAAAGAGAGAGAAAAGAAAGGAGGATGTTTGTTGAATGCTTCGTTCCTGACAATGAGAAGTATACCAGAGGGGGCGGGGAAGTGCATGAAGAATTTGTGAGAAGTTTGGGAACGATTTGTGAACAACAGGAGGCTGCTGGCGGCGGCTCTGGGGCCCATGACCGGGCTTTTCCTGCATTTTGGGAATCCTCTTGCAATTTCTGCTCTGTTGTGCCATAATTTGGACATATAATGGGAGCAAGCCTGTTCGGGCGGAATGGGAAGAAGGGAGGAGACGCAGGTGAATCAGAAGCTGAATCGTATCCTGGAGCCAAAGGTCAGGCTCTATCTGATCGTGCTGGCGGTGTTTGCCGGGATCACCTGTCATTTTCAGCTCCAGCTGGGCCTGGTGGAGCTGGGTCTGGTGCTGGTGCTGTTCATCTATTACCTGATCGTCCGCAATCGCCGCCGGAAGGAGATGGCCAGGTATATTGCCCGGGTCACCAACCATATCGACGCCGCCAGCAAGGATACCATGGTCAATTCGCCGCTCCCCATGGTCATCTTTCAGCCGGACACCGGGGATGTCATCTGGTCCAACGACCGGTTTTTGAAGATCACCGGGGACCGGGAGCACCTGTTTGACACCAAGATCGACGCCGCTGTGCCCGGCTTTTCCACCAAATGGCTGCTGGACGGCAAGACCGAGTGCCCCACCGAGTACAAGATCGAGGGCAAGAGCTACATGGTCTTTGGCCACGTCTCCCGGTCGGGGGAGGGAAACCAGACCCTGCTGGCTACCACCTACTGGATCGATATCACCTCTCTGGCACAGATCCGGGGGCAGTTTTACGCCACAAAGCCGGTGGTCTCCATCCTGCTCATCGACAACTATGAGGATTTGATCCGCAGCACCAACGACAAGGCCAGAAGCTCCCTCCGCTCCTCGGTGGAGGACGAGATCAACGCCTGGCTCCAGCCCTCCGGGGGACTGCTGTGCCGGTATGACCGGGACCGCTACCTCTGTATTTTCGAGGAGCAGTATCTGGAGCAGTTCCAGCAGGGAAAATTCTCTGTGCTGGACGCCGTGCATAAGGTGGTCAGCCCCAACGGAGTCAACGCCACCCTCTCCATCGGCATCGGCATGGACGCCAGCTTTGGAGAGATGATGGACTTTGCCAGCCTGGCCATCGAGATGGCCCTCTCCCGGGGCGGCGACCAGGCGGTCATCAAGAACCGCTTCAATTTCGAATTCTATGGAGGCCGGACCAAGGAGACGGAGCGGCATACCAAGGTCAAGAGCCGGGTCATGTCCAACGCTCTCAACGAGCTGCTCCACACCAGCTCCGAGGTGTTCGTCATGGGGCATCGCTTTGCCGACCTGGATGCCGTGGGCGCCTCTATCGGTATCTGTGCCATCGCCCGGCACAAGGGCGTTCCGGCCTATATCATCGAGGAGCCCACCTATTACCCAGGCTCCATTATGAAAAAGCGCATTTCTCAGCTCCCGGAGTATGAGGGCCGGTTCATCACCAGTCAGGAGGCCATGCTCCGGCTGAACAACAAGTCTCTGCTGGTGGTGGTGGACACCAACCGCCCGGAGCAGGTCATTGCCAGAGATGTGCTGGAATCCGCCTCCAAGGTGGCGGTGATCGACCACCACCTCCGGGCGGCGGACTATATCTCCAATGCGGCGCTGAACTTCCACGAGCCCTACGCCTCCTCCGCCAGTGAGCTGGTGACCGAGATGATCCAGTACCTTATTGAGCCGTCCGACCTCCTCCGCACCGAGGCGGAGGCTCTGCTGGCGGGTATCGTGCTGGACACCAAGAACTTCACCCTCCGCACCGGCGGCCGCACCTTCGAGGCGGCAGCCTTCCTCCGCCGCCGGGGGGCGGACACCACCGAGGTCAAAAAGCTGTTCCAGAACAATCTGGACGACACCATCGCCAAGTACGACGTGCTGCGCATGGCCAAGATGGTCCACGGGGACATCGCCGTGTCGGCAGTGCCCAACCAGGTGAGCCGGGTCATCGCCGCCCAGGCCGCAGACGAGCTGCTCAACGTGGCGGGGGCGGACGCCTCCTTCGTGCTGTACCCGGATGGGGACACGGTCATTATCAGCGGCCGCAGCGTGGGCGAGGTCAACGTCCAGTACATCCTGGAGATGCTGGGCGGCGGCGGAAACGCGGCGGCGGCGGGGGCGCAGGTACACAACAGCACCCTCCAGGATACGCTCATGCGGCTGCTCCAGGCCATCGACAAGTATTACGAGAGCTGATCTCCCGTAAAGGATACCAGAAAGGAACGAACGAAACATGAAAGTCATTCTGCAAAAGGACGTTGCCGGACAGGGCAAAAAGGGCCAGATGGTGGAGGTCTCCGACGGCTACGCCCGGAATTTCCTCATTCCCCGGAAGCTGGCGGTGACCGCCACGGCGGACAATGTGAACACCATGAAGCAGCAGGAGAAGGCCCGTCTGGAGAAGGAGGCCCGGGAGCGGGCCGCCGCTCTGGAGCTGGCGGCAAAGCTGAAGGATATGCCGGTCCACGTCAAGGCCAAGGCGGGCTCCGGCGGGAGACTGTTCGGCAGCGTCACCACCAAGGAGATCTCCGTGGCATTGAAGGAGCAGTACGGGGTGGACGTGCCCAAGACCAGTCTCCAGTCCGACCCCATCAAGGCCTTCGGAGGCTATCAGGTGAAGGCCAAGCTGGGCTATGAGGTCTCCGGCATCGTCTATGTGTTTGTGGAGGAGGCGTAAGCAGCCTCACTGACCCCACACCTTCAAGGAAGTGATACCATTGCCCGAACTGGATGAACTGTTGACCCGACAGATGCCCCACTCTGACGCCGCAGAGCAGGCGGTGCTGGGGGCTATGCTCATCGACAGCCGCTGTATCCCCCAGGTCATCGAAAAGCTGCGGCCGGAGGACTTTTACGTCAAGCAGCATTTAGAGGTCTACGAGGCCATCTACTCCATGTTCTCCCTGTCCAAGAAGATCGACCCGGTGACTGTCCAGGAGCAGATGCGCCAGGACGGGACCTATGTGGAGGGCACCACCCGGGCCTTTCTGCTCCAGCTGATGGAGGTGACGCCCACCGCCGCCAACGTCATGGAGTATGTGGAGATCGTCCGGGACAAGTCCCTGCTCCGCCGGGTGGCGGAGACGGCGGAGGAGATCACCGGCCTGGTGAACGAGGGCACCGGCACCGGGTCGGACGTGCTGGAGGCGGCGGAGCAGAAGATCTACGCCATCCGCAACGGAAGAGCCGCCCAGGGGCTGATCCCCATCTCCTCTGTGACGGCGGACGTATATGCCCGCATCGGGGAGCTGTCCGAGTCCGACAGCGTGGTGCCCGGCCTCTCCACCGGGCTGACCGATTTGGATCGGATGATCTCCGGCCTGGGCAACTCCGACCTGGTGCTGCTGGCGGGCCGCCCGGGCATGGGCAAGACCTCCCTGGGACTGAACATTCTGCTGGAGGCGGGAAAGCACTCCGGCAAGTCGGTGGTGTTCTTTTCTCTGGAGATGAGCCGGGAACAGCTGGTCATGCGCCTCATCTCCAGTGAGTCCTTTATTCCCAGCCAGAAGCTGATGACCGGCCAGCTGGAGGAGGAGGACTGGGAGAAGCTGACCCTGGCCTGCCGGAGCCTGAACGCCACCTCCATTCTCATCGACGACAACCCCATGCTGTCTGTGGCGGACATGAACGCCAAGTGCCGCCGGGTGGAAAATCTGGGCCTGGTGGTCATCGACTACCTCCAGCTCATGACCTCTTCCGGTGGCAAGCAGAACTACGCCGGAGAGAGCCGCCAGCAGGTGGTCTCCGACATCTCCCGGGCGCTGAAAATCATGGCCAAGGAGCTGAACGTGCCGGTGCTCTGCCTGAGCCAGCTCTCCCGTGCCAACGAGAGCCGGGCGGACAAGCGGCCCATGCTCTCCGACCTCCGGGAGTCCGGCGCCATCGAGCAGGATGCCGACGAGGTCATGTTCATCTACCGGGACGACTATTACAACGAAAACAGCGAATACAAGAACCAGGCGGAGATCATCGTGGCCAAAAACCGGCATGGCGAGACGGGCAAGGTCATGGTGCAGTGGCTGCCGGAGTTCACCACTTTCGCTAACCGGGAATGGAAGCATCAGGAGTGAGCCTGGAGCACCGGGTGGAGGCGTACTGCCGTCGGATGGGTTTTCCTCTGGAGCGGGGAGACACTGTCCTCTGCGCCGTATCCGGGGGCGTGGACTCCATGGCCCTGCTCCATCTGCTGTGGCGGTGGAGCCAGCGGCAGGACTTCTCCCTGACTGCGGCCACCTTTGACCACGGGCTGCGGGAAAACGCGGCGGAGGACGTGGACTTTGTCTGCCGCTGGTGCAGAGAGCGGAGCATCCCTGTCCGCACCGGACGGGGAGACGTGCCCGCCCGCGTCCGGGAGACGGGGGAGACCATCGAGGAGGCCGCCCGGTTCCTGCGCTATGCCTTTCTGGAGGACTGCGCCGGGGCGCTGGGGGCGGACTGGATCGCCACCGCTCACCAGGCGGAGGACAACGCCGAGACGCTGCTGCTCCATCTGCTCCGGGGCTCCGGCCTCCGGGGACTGGGAGGTATTCCGCCCAGAAGGGGGAAGCTCATCCGGCCATTGCTGGAGATCACCCGGGGTGAGCTGATCGCCTACGCCCGGGACAACGGGGTCTCCTGGCGGGAGGACGAGACGAACAGCGACACCGCCTATACCCGCAACTTCATCCGGCATCAGGTCATGCCGTTATTGCAGGAGCGGAACCCCAATCTGGTCGCCGCCCTGGGCCGGACGGCGGAGGGCCTGCGGCTGGACGAGGAATGTCTTTCCGGCCTGGCCCGGGAGCGGGGGGCGCAGCTGCTCCGCCGGGAGCCGGAGGGAGTGTCCGTCCCTGTGGACGACCTCCTGGCCCAGCCGGAGGCGGTCGCCCTCCGACTGGTGCAGCAGATGGCAGAGACGGTGCGCCCCGGGACGGTGCTGCCCTGGGAGCAGCGGCGGCGTCTGCTGACGCTGGCGGCGGGGGAGAACCCCTCCGCCCAGTGCGATCTGACCGCCGGGCTGCGTGGCCTGCGGGTCTATGACCGGCTGGCGGTCACAGCGGAACGACCGCCTGTTGACGAGCCGGAGCCGGTGGAGCTGGTCCCGGGAGAGAAAACGGAAATCCCGGCCCTTGGCCTGACGGTGACGTGCTACGTGGGCGTCTGCCCGGAGAGACCGGAGGACGGGAGCCTCTATCTGCGTCCCCCGAAGGGGACGCTGCTGCTCCGGCCAAGACAGCCGGGCGACCGGATACAGCTGCCCGGACAGTGCCGGAAACGGCTGAAAAAGCTGCTCATTGAGAAAAAAATCCCCCGGGAGCGTCGGGGACAGTGCCTGGTATTGGAGGCGGAGGGCCGGGTGGCCGCCGTCCTGGGTCTGGGCACAGATACAAATTGGATTCCCCAGCCGGGCAGCGGGGCCTGGCAGATCATGATACAAAATCAAGACAGAAAGGAAAGAGACTGACATGGGTATGGATCAGGACATCGCCGAGGTGCTGTACAGCGAGGAGCAGATTCAGCGGAGAGTGGCGGAGATGGGCGCGCAGATCTCCAGGGACTACGAGGACAAGGAGGACGTGGTGATCGTGGGCATCCTCCGGGGCTGCTATATGTTTATGGCCGACCTGAGCAAGCACCTCACCATCCCCTGCCGGGTGGACTTTATGGCCGTCTCCTCCTACGGCAAGGGGACCAGCTCCAGCGGCCAGATCGAGATCAAGAAGGACCTGTCCGACACGGTCAACGGCGCCCACGTCATTCTGGTGGAGGACATTCTGGACTCCGGCAACACCATGGACTACCTGAAAAAGGTGCTCTCCGTGCGAAATGCGGCCTCCATCCGCATCTGCACCCTGCTGGACAAGCCGGAGCGGCGCACCAAGCCGGTGACGGCGGACTATTACGGATTCCTGGTGCCCGACGCCTTTGTGGTGGGCTACGGCCTGGATTACGCGGAGAAGTACCGCAATCTGCCCTATATCGGCATCCTGAAGCCGGAGATCTACGAGTAAAAATGCAGCGGGGCCGACGCCCCATGAGGAAGTGAGCCCATGAACAGACCCTACCGCACCGCCCTGTCCTATTTGGTGCTGCTGTGCATCATCTTCTCCCTGGTCAGCGTGCTGTCCGATTGGGAGGAGCCGGAGGGGATCAGCTACAGCCGCATGGTCCAGCTGTTCCAGCAGGAGCAGGTGGAGCAATTTTCCGTCCAGGACAACGAGGTGGTGCTGACCCTGAAAGAGGCCGTCAACGGGGAGACCACCGTCACCTGCGAGATCCACGACTTCGACACCTTTTACCAGGACCTGAATGACCTGGTCAAGGAGCAGACGTCGGAGGGGATCATCACCCAATATTACTACTATCCTGACACAGGCACGCCCTGGTGGGTGACGGTGCTGCCCTCCCTGGTGACGGTGGGGGCGATCGTCCTGCTGTTCTGGCTGATGACACGCCAGCAGGGGGGACAGGGGGCCGGTCCCGCCCAGTTCGGCAAGGCCCGGACAGTGACCAACGACGACCCGGAGGCCCCCAAGGTCACCTTTGAGGACGTGGCCGGAGCGGAGGAGGAGAAGGCGGAGCTCCAGGAGGTGGTGGAGTTTCTCCGCGACCCGGAGAAGTTCAACCGCCTGGGAGCCCGCATTCCCAAGGGCATCCTGCTGGTGGGCCCTCCCGGCACCGGCAAGACCCTGCTGGCCAAGGCCGTGGCGGGGGAGGCGGAGGTCCGTTTCCTGTCCATCTCCGGTTCCGACTTTGTGGAGCTGTATGTGGGCGTGGGCGCCAGCCGCGTCCGTGACCTGTTCAGTGAGGCGAAGAAAACCGCCCCGGCCATCGTCTTTATCGACGAGATCGACGCCGTGGGCCGTCAGAGAGGCACCGGCCTGGGCGGCGGCCACGACGAGCGGGAGCAGACGCTGAACCAGCTCCTGGTGGAGATGGACGGATTTGCGGGCAACTCCGGCGTCATCGTCATGGCGGCCACCAACCGGCAGGATATCCTGGACCCGGCTCTGCTGCGGCCCGGCCGGTTCGACCGGCAGATCTATGTGGGCTACCCGGATATCCGGGGCCGGGAGAGCATTCTGAAGGTGCACTCCCGGAAAAAGCCCCTGGGGGAGGACGTGGATCTCAGCGTCATCGCCCGGGCCACCGGCGGTTTTACCGGGGCCGACCTGGAAAACCTGATGAACGAGGGGGCACTCCTGGCCGCCCGCCGGGACAAGCCCTTTATCACCATGGCAGACCTCCACGAGGCCATGATCAAGGTCATCGCCGGGCCGGAGAAGAAGAGCCAGGTAGTCACCCCCCAGGCCCGGCGGCTCACAGCCTATCACGAGGCGGGCCATGCGGTGACCATGCGGTTCCTGCCTACCCAGGACCCGGTGCATCAGATCACCATCGTCCCCAGAGGACGGGCGGGAGGCATGACCATCTCTCTGCCCCAGGAGGACCGGCCCTACCAGAGCAAGCGGGCTCTGGAGGAGGAGATCGTGGGCCTGCTGGGCGGGCGCACGGCGGAGGAGCTGGTGCTGGGGGACGTGTCCACCGGGGCTTCCAGCGACCTCCAGCGGGCCACACAGATCGCCCACAGCATGGTGGCCAAGTACGGCATGAGCCAGCGGCTGGGGGCCGCGGTCTATGGCTCCGCCAGCAACGAGGTCTTTCTGGGCCGCTCCATGGGCCAGGAGCGGAGCTACTCCGAGGAGAGCGCCGCCGCCATCGACCAGGAGGTCCGGAATATCCTGGACCAGGCGGGGCAGAGGTGCCGCGCCATTCTGGAGGAGCACCGGGACGCCCTGGAGCAGACCGCCCAGTTCCTGCTGGAGCACGAGACGATGTCTGCCCTGGAGTTCGAGCGGGTGTTCCACCCGGAGGCGGAGCACGCCCCGGAGGGGGATGTGCTGTCCCGGTTCGGCGGAACAGAGACGGACGGGTCCGGGAAGGACTGACGCCTTCTCGCGCCCTGACCTGTCAGGAAGAACGGGCAGAGCGATCATACGGCGCAAAGGCACCGGCTTGCAACTGGCGAGCCGGTGCCTTTTTCATCTCACTCAAACGCAAATCAAAATTTGATAACAGCCGGGTCCGGGGCTTGATGAAATGTGGAGAACATGGTAAAATAAGCTATCATTTCGTGCGTAGATAAGGGAGCGTGGAGACATGAACGGCGAAGGGATGACCAACGACACTCTGCGGCAGGAGGCAGAGGCGCTGTCCGGTAAGATGAGAGACCTGTACCGCATCATCCATCAGAACCCGGAGCTGGGACGGCAGGAGCATACCACCTCCGTCCTGGTGGAGCGGCGGCTGCTGGCCATGGGGCTGGAGACAGAGCGGGTGGCGGACACGGGGATCGTGGGCCTGCTCCGGGGCGGCAGGCCGGGAAAGACGGTGGCCATCCGGGCGGAGCTGGACGCCTTGCCCATCCGGGAGGAGAGCGGCCTTCCCTGGGCGTCTCAGAACGAAGGGGTTATGCACGCCTGCGGCCATGACTTCCACACCGCCGCTCTGCTGGGGACCGCCCAGCTCCTGGCCGCCCACCGGGAGGAGCTGCCGGGAAACGTGAAGTTCTTCTTCCAGCCCAACGAGGAGGGGGACGGAGGCGCGGAGCTCATGATTCGGGACGGGTGCATGGAGCAGCCCCACGTGGACGCCGTCTTTGGCCTCCACTGTGACAGCCAGCTCCCCGCAGGGGAGGTCTCGGTGATGGAGGGCCGCATCTGCGCCGCCTCCAACCCCTTTACCGTCATCCTCCGGGGCCGGGGGGCCCACGGGGCAAAGCCCCACGAGGGGGACGACGTGATCGTGGCGGGGGCCCAGATCGTCACCGCCATCCAGACCCTGGTCAGCCGGAGAACGGCCCCCACCGAGCCGGTGGTCGTCTCGGTGGGCACCTTCCACAGCGGCGTGGCGGGCAACGTGCTGGACACGGAGGCCCGGCTCACCGGCATCATCCGCACCCTGGGCGCCGCCCGCCGCCGGGAGATCACCGGCCAGTTCCGGGAGATGGTGGAGACGGTCGCCAGGGCCATGGGCTGCCAGGCGGAGGTGATTATCGAGGAGAGCTATCCCGGCGTGCGGAACGACGCCGCCATGACCCGGCTGGTGCGCCGGAGCGCCGCCGGACTGCTGGGGGCGGAAAGGGTCCATGTGGGCACGGAGCCCTCCATGGGAACGGACGACTTCGGCTATTTCAGCCACCTTGCCCCGGGCTGCTATTTCCAGCTGGGGACGGCGGACCCGGCCTGGCCGGAGCGGTGGCGCTCCCACACCCCTCAGTTCCGGGTGTCGGAGCAGGCCCTGCCCATCGCCGCCGCCCTTCATGCCAGAATTGCCATAGACTATCTGACGGAGCATGAGGAGCGGTAAAATGGCTCACGCTCAATAACAAGGTTCTATAATAAATGTTGGGGTCAGGTTCAGAGCCTGACCCCAATTCTACAA
>JAJQHP010000185.1 GCA_021199695.1 Clostridiales bacterium | reverse complement strand
CCTTCTGTCCGGAGGGGTTGAGCAACACGGTGTCGATCCCCGCCGCAATGCCCCCACGTATGTCGCTGGAGATGCTGTCTCCCAGCAGGGCGGTGCGCCGCTTCTGTGCCTCGTCCACCCCCAGGGCGGCGAACACCGCTTGGAAATAGGCCAGCTCCGGCTTGCGGCAGCCCATCTGCTCAGAGACGTACATCCCGCTGATATAGGGACGGATGGCCGACCGGGCCAGCCGCCCCTCCTGGGCGATGGTCAGGCCGTTGGTGACGATGACCAGCTTACAGACAGGGTACAGCCGCTGACAGAGCGCCTCCGCTCCCGGGAGAAGATAGGGCAGCGTCCCCAGCCGGGTGAGGTAGTCCCGGTTCATCTGCTCCGGGTCTGTGTCCGTCCGGCCCAGCTCGTCCAGCAGCCGGGCGAACCGCTCCCGGCCCAGGCGGGGCTGTGGGAACTCCCCCCGGTCACAGGCGGCCCACAGGCCGTCGTTGATCTCCAGATAACGGCCCACCGTCCTCTCGTCCGGAGAGATGCCCCAGTCCGCCAGGGTGCGCCGGATGGCCTCCAGCTCGCTCCGGTCAAAGTCGAACAGGGTGCGGTCCGCATCCAGCAGGACCAGGTCATACCGTGGCGTTTTCATCTGTTTTCGCCTCCTGCTGCTTTCCACTGAGAATGGTGACGTACCGGGGCAGGTTCTCCACCGTCAGCTCCCGGTGCTCGCCGCCAAACTCCCCGTCCAGGGTCCAGCTCACCGGCTCCTCGCTCTGGAAGCGGACGCTGGCGGACTGAATGGAGGTGATATACTCGTTGGGCTGTCGGCTCAGCAGAGCGGAGGCCACCTGGTTCAGGTCCAGCAGGTTCTTCGGGGCGCGGATGAGCACCACCTCAAACAGGCCGTCGTCCAGAATGACCTGTTGGTTGTTCATCCCCTTGAAGCCTCCCACCGAGACGGAGTTGCTCACCATGCCGTAAATGTACTCGTCCTCCAGCTCGCCTCCGTCCCACGTCACCTTCATGTGGTAGGTCTTGAGGGTGGCCAGGCTCTTGATGCCACTGAGGATGTAGGCAGTCCGGCCGAACAGGTTTTTCATCGTCTGGGGGGTGGCGTAGGAGGTCTCTGTAAAGGTGCCGAAGGCCGCCACATAGGAGAACAGGTGGTTGCCGTTCACCCGCCCCACGTCGCAGTCCTGGGGATAGCCGGTCACCGCCAGCTCCGCCGCCCGGGCCATATCGTCTCCCGGCAGCTCCAGGGTCTTGGAGAAGTCGTTGGTGGTCCCCGCCGGGATGTAGCCCAGGGTGACGGGCCGCTCCCTATCCTGGAGCCCGGTGACCACCTCGCTCAGGGTGCCGTCTCCGCCGCAGCAGACCAGATGATCGTACTGGCGGGACAGCGCCGCCGCCGCCCAGACGCCGTCCCCCGGCCCCTGGGTGGCATAGAGGGTGGGGAGATAGCCGTTCTTTTGGAACCGCTCCACCACCGAACCCAGGCAGAGCTGGATCTTTCCCTTCCCCGCATGGGGATTGTAGATAAACAGCAGGGTTTTCATATCTGCTTGCTCCCTTCGTTGTGCGACCACGTTTTTCCATTATTATGAAAGCGGCTGCCGGAAAATACAATGGCGATTTTGTAAATTCGTTCCTTCGCATTGGGATTTTTCGCCCCATCGTCGGAAAAGTTCACCCTCTTCCGCTGGAAAAAAATCCGTCTTTGTCCCGCCATAAGCCTTGCAAGGCGGGATTGCGGCTGATATAATAAGAAACGTACAGGCTCCGGCGGACGACCGCCTGAGTCCTGCCGAAAAGATGTAAGTCGCCAATGGGCAAGAGATCCTGTCCACTGACGGTCACTGACAGGAGGAAACGCACCATGGATATTCGCATTGAACTGACCAAGACCCCTAAGGAAAAGCCCACCGACGAGAGCGCACTGGGCTTCGGCAGAATCTTCACCGACCATATGTTCCTCATGAACTACACCGACGGACAGGGCTGGCACGACGCCCGCATCGTCCCCTACGGCCCCATCGCCCTGGCCCCCTCCTCTATGGTGCTCCACTATGCCCAGGAGATCTTCGAGGGCATGAAGGCCTACCGGATTGCCGACGGCTCCATCCAGCTGTTCCGGCCCTACGAGAACGCCCGCCGGTTCAACAACTCCGCCAAGCGGCTGTGCATCCCCACCATGGATGAGGAGATGTTCGTCACCGCCGTCAAGACTCTGGTGTCCGTGGACAAGGACTGGGTGCCTCATTCTCCCGAGACCTCCCTGTATATCCGTCCCTTCGTCTTTGCCACCGACGCCCATCTGGGCGTCCACGCCTCCAAGACCTATCTCTTTGCCATCATCGTCTCCCCCTCCGGCTGCTACTATCCCGAGGGGATCAACCCCGTCCGCATCTATGTGGAGTCTAAGGATGTCCGGGCGGTCCGGGGCGGCACCGGCTTTACCAAGTGCGGCGGTAACTACGCCGCCTCCATCCGTGCCGGCGAAGTGGCCGAGGAGAAGGGTTACTCCCAGGTCCTGTGGCTGGACGGCGTGGAGCAGAAGTACATTGAAGAGGTCGGCTCCATGAACGTCATGTTCAAGATCTCCGGTAAGATCGTCACCCCCGCCCTCACCGGCTCCGTTCTCCCCGGCATCACCCGGAAGAGCTGCATCGAGCTGCTCAAGAGCTGGGGCTACGAGGTGGAGGAGCGGCTGCTCTCCGCTCGGGAGCTGTTTGACGCCGCCGAGAGCGGCGCTCTGGAGGAGGCCTGGGGCACCGGCACCGCCGCCGTTGTCTCTCCTGTGGGCGAGATGGCCTGGAACGACCGCTCCTGCATCGTCAACGGCGGGAAGATCGGCCCCACCGTCCAGAAGCTGTACGACACCCTCACCGGCATCCAGTGGGGCAAGATGGAGGACACCTTCGGCTGGATCGTCAAGGTGGACTGAGCAAAATCATCAATCATCAAAAAACGTCCGAAGGCCGGGGCCTTCGGACGTTTTTTGGTCTGTCGGTGTTCCTTTACCGTTCCTCCCGGAAGTAAGGCAGGCCCAGGGCCGCCGGGGGCTGGTTCTCCCGCTTTTTCCGCAGGGAGGTGACCACCAGGACGGCGATGGTCACCACATAGGGCAGCATCTTGAACAGCTCCATGGAGCTGCGGGTCAGGTTGGGGATGTACATATACATCCAGTACAGCAGGCCGAACAGGTAAGAGCCCCAGATGGCGTTCAGGGGCTTCCAGGTGGCGAAGATGACCAGGGCCACCGCCAGCCAGCCCAGGGCCTCGATGGTGCCGTCGGTGCTCCAGGTGCCCTTGGTGTAGTCCATGATGAAGTACAGGCTCCCCAGGCCGCAGATGCCCGACCCCAGGCAGGTGGCCAGGTACTTGTTCCGGGTGACGTTGATACCGGCGGCGTCCGCCGTGCCCGGGTTCTCCCCCACCGCCCGGAGGTTCAGGCCCTTCCGGGTGCGCTTCAAAAACCAGTGCATTGCAATGGCGATGGCGATGGCCAGATAGACCAGAAAGCCGTAGCCAAAGAGCAGGGTGCCGATAGGGAATCCCGCCACGGTGAGTCCGGACAGAGCCGGGATGGTGGTCCGGTAGGCCAGGCTGGTGGTGGAGACGGAGATCTGGCCCACGCCGCCCGCCAGAGTGCTCAGGTTGCCGCCGTAGAAGTTGGCCACGCCCCCGCCGAAGATGGTCAGGGTCAGGCCGGTAACGTTCTGGTTGGCCCGGAGGGTGGTGGTCAGGAAGCAGTAGATTAGGCCTCCCAGGGCCGCCGCCACGAATGCCGCCAGGAAGGACAGCACCAGGCTCACCGCCCCGCTGGGCTCCGCCACGCTGTTCTCATAGAAGAAGGAGGCGGCCAGACCGGCGATGGCCCCCAGGTACATCACCCCGGGTACGCCCAGATTCAGGTTTCCGGACTTCTCGGTCAGGATCTCTCCCAGCGCGCCGTACAGGATGACGGTGCCGAAGACCACGGCGGACTGGAGCAGCGGGACTAATTGCGCCTGTGTCATTTTCCCTCACGCTCCTTTCCCCGGAATACCAGCCGGTAGTTGATAAAGAACTCGCTGCCCAAGATGAAGAACAGGATAATGCCGGTGATGACCTCCGAGGCATAGTCGTTCAGGTTGAACTGAGAGGCGATCTGGGTGGCTCCCTTCTCCAGAAAGACCAGCAGGAAGGAGATGAGCACCATGACGAAGGAGTTGAACTGGGCCAGCCAGGCCACGATAATGGCGGTAAAGCCCCGGCCTCCCGCCGTAGTGGTGGAGATGGTGTGGCTGGAGCCGGCCACGGCGATAAAACCCGCAAAGGCGCAGATGGCCCCGGAGATCGCCATGGTCCGGATGGTGACCTTCTTCACGCTGATACCGGCGTACCGGGCGGTGTTCTCCGAATCGCCCACCACGGTGATCTCATACCCCTGCTTGGAGTATTTCAGGTAGAGGTACATCCCCACCGTCAAAATCAGCACCAGGATGACGTTCAGGCTGTAGCTCTGGCCGAAGATGGCCGGGAACCAGCCCGCCTGGGTGGTCTGGTTGATAATGCCCACCGTGTTGGAGCCGATGGGATTCTCCCACAGGGAGACGCAGTAACTGGTGAGCTGGATGGCCACGTAGTTCATCATCAGAGTGAACAGGGTCTCGTTGGTGTTCCAGTAGGCCTTGAACACGGCGGGGACGACGCCCCAGGCAGCCCCCGCAGCCAGGCTGACAACCGCCATAATCACCAGCAGCGCCGGAGTGGGGATGGAGTCCCCCACCATGCGCATGATACCGGCGGTCATGATGCCGCCGATGAGGATCTGCCCCTCGGCGCCCACATTCCAGAATTTCATCTTAAAGGCCGGGGCCAGGCCGATGCCGATGCAGAGCAGCATCATAGCGTCCCGGACCGTGACCCAGCTCCGGCGGCTGGTGCCGAAGGCGCCCTCCCACATGGCCTCGTAGATGTCCATGGGGTTCAGTCCGGTGATGGCGTAGATAAAGACGCCGCTGACCACCAGGGACAGGAGAACGGCCAGGATACGGATGCCGTAGGCCTTGGGCCGGGCGATGCCGTCCCGCTTGACGATGCGTACCCACGGCTCGTGGGCGTGTTTTTCTCTGCTCATCCCTCTGCCCCCTCCTTCCGGAATTTGGTCATCAGCAGACCGACTTCCTTTTTCGTGGTGGTCCGGGCGTCCACAATACCGCTGATCTGTCCGCCGCAGAGCACCAGGATGCGGTCACACAGCTCCAGCAGCACGTCCAGGTCCTCGCCCACGTAGATCACCGCCACGCCCTTCTCCTTTTGCTCCGTGAGCAGGCGGTAGATGGTGTAGGAGGTGTTGATGTCCAGGCCCCGGACGGCGTAGGCGGTCATGAGCACCGACGGCTCCTGAGCGATCTCCCGGCCCACCAGCACCTTCTGCACGTTGCCGCCGGAGAGACGGCGCACCGGGAAGCTGGTGCTGGGGGTGACTACCTCCAGCTCCTGCTTCACACTCTGGGCCAGCCGCTCCGGAGATTTCCGGTCGGTGAAAAAGCCTCTGCCGCTGCGGTAGCTCCGCAGGAGCATATTGCCGCTCATGCCCAGGGACCCCACCAGGCCCATGCCCAGCCGGTCCTCGGGAACGAAGGCCAGGGACACCCCCGCCTGGCTGATCTGGCGGGGCGTTTTCCCCACCAGCTCCATAGGAGACCCGTCGCCCTCCGCCGGATGGTAGAGGATGGAGGCCCCCTTTGTGATGTCCTGAAGGCCCGCAATGGCCTCCAGCAGCTCCTTCTGTCCGGAGCCGGCGATACCGGCGATGCCCAGTATCTCCCCGCCCATGGCGGTAAAGGTCAGATGGTCCAGCCGCTTGACCCCCATGCTGTCATACACCGTCAGGTCCCTGACCTCCAGCCGGGGGGTGGGGTTCACCGGCTCCGGCCGGTCGATGTTCAGGGAGGTGGCGTGGCCCACCATCATGTCGGTGAGCTTCTGGGGGTCGGTCTCCCCCGTGGCCACGTCCCCGATATACTCCCCCTTCCGCAGCACTGCCACCCGGTCGGAGATCTCCATGACCTCATGGAGCTTGTGGGTGATGATGATCAGGGCCTTGCCGTCGGCGCGCATATTTCGCATGACCTCGAACAGGCGGTCCGTCTCCTGGGGGGTGAGCACGGCGGTGGGCTCATCCAAAATCAGGATGTCCGCCCCCCGGTAGAGCACCTTGACGATCTCCACCGTCTGCTTTTCCGAGACGGACATATCGTACACCTTTTTGTCCGGGTCGATCTCAAACCCGTACCGGTCGCTGATCTCCCGTATCCGGGCGGCAGCGGCTTTTAAGTCCAGCCCGCCCGACTCCTCCAGCCCCAGGACGATGTTCTCAGCAGCGGTGAAGATATCCACCAGCTTGAAGTGCTGATGCACCATGCCGATGCCGTATTGAAAGGCGTCCCGGGGAGAGGCGATGGTCACCGGCTTGCCGTCCACCAAAATCTCCCCCTGGTCAGGGAAATAAATGCCCGCCAGCATATTCATCAGGGTGGTCTTGCCGCTGCCGTTCTCTCCCAGCAGAGAAAGCACCTCGCCCCGGCGAATGTCCATACTGATGTCGTGATTGGCCACCACCTTGCCGAAGGTCTTGGTGATATGCCGCAGCGCAATGGCTGTATTTTGTTCCATGGCGTTTCCTCTCTGTCAGGTCAGTGTGGGGAAAGAAATGAAAAGGCCAGAGGGAGCCGCCCCGGAGGGCAGCCCCTCTGGTCGGGGTCACTCAATCAGCCGTTGTTCAGCTCGGTAATGCCGTCGATCCGGGCCTCGAAGCCGGGCGCGGAGCGGAGGACGGACTCCTGGAACACACCGTCAACCACGCCTTCCGTCTCGCCGGTATAGTCCAGATCCATGTCGATGAGGATGGAGGTGGGGTTCACACCGTCGATGGTGAAGGTGGACACGTCGAACACCTGGAGGGAGCCGTCGGTCAGAGCGGCCTCTACCTCGGCGACCTTCTCCTCAGTGCCGTCGGCGCAGGCGGGGCCGAGGGCGGAGATCTGGACAGCGCCGTCTGCATAACCGGCAGCGAAGTCGGTGGGGATGCCAGCGCCGGAGAGATAGGACTCCAGGGTCTCACGGTAGATGACGGACCAGTTGTTCTGGGCGGAGGTCAGAGCGGTGTCGGGGGCGGAGGTGAGCATATCGATGTTGTAGCCCACACAGAACACGGTGGAGCCGCTCTCATAGGCGGCCTGGACAGCGGAGGGCGCGCCGGTGGAGTCGGCGTGCTGGCCGATGATGACGCAGCCGTTGGCCATCAGGGTGTTGGCGGCCTCATACTCGCCGGTCCAGTCATACCAGGAGTTGGTGTACTGCACCTGCATGGACACGTCGGGATAGACGCTCTTGATGCCCAGGTAGAAGGCGGTGTAGCCGGAGACCACCTCGGCATAGGGATAGGCGCCCACATAGCCCACCAGGACGTTGCCGTCGGCGTCATAGTTGTCCTCGGTCAGCTCGCCGTTCTCCACCAGCTCGGCGATCTTCATGCCGGCCACCACGCCGGAGACGTAGCGGGACTGATAGACATAGGTGAACAGGTTCTTGTAGTTGTCCAAGCCCACCTGATTGGCCATGTCGCCGGTGTCAGCGATGAAGATGATGTCGCTGTACTCCTGGGCAGCCTGGAGCATATAGGACTGATGACCATAGGAGTCGGAGATGATGATGTCGCACCCGGCCTCTGCCAGGTCAACGGCGGTGTCATAGCACTCCTCATCCTCGCCAATGTTGTAGACGAAGGTAACCTGACTGTCCACATCAATGCCCAGCTCCTGGCAGGCCTCGGTCAGACCGTTGATGTGGGCGGCGTCGTAGCCGGACTGCTCATCCTCGACGCAGATCAGGCCGATCTTCAGCTCGGACACATCGTAGGACGCTGTCTCGTCGGTGGAAGTCTCGTCGGCCTCGTCGCCGTTCTCCTCGGCAGCGTCGGTGTCCCCGGCGGTGGACTCGTCGGAAGTGGTGGTGTCGTCAGTGGCGGTGTCGCCGGTGGTGTCGGTATCGCCGCTTCCGCCGCAGGCGGTCAGGGACAGTACCATTGCCAGGCTCAGGATCAGCGCAAACAGTTTTTTCATGATGCTTTCCTCCTTGCATTGCATTGTGGCTTGACGTATTCCGGTTTCTTCCTGCACGGTTTGTTACAGAACGGTATCCATCCTGTAAGGACCTGCTTCTATTTTATCGCATTCCCGGTTCCGGCACAATTACAAAAAGGGGATAAATAAGCACAGTTTTTCACGGTTATTTTAGTCATTTTGGATAATTTTTCACCATATCAGGCTGTTTTGCGAATGATTATCAGAAATAACTTGCTTCTCATACGATGGTGACGGGCACCCCGTCCACCTCCACGCCGTCGTCCGCCCGGATGAGGATATAGGGGATGCCGCCGATGACCTTTGTCTCCACCAGCTCGCTTTTCAGGGGGTCCACCCGGATGGTCACGTCCGGGGTCCTGATCTCCAGCTGCCGGGTATCCACCAGGTTCCGGGGGCTCAGCTCCGCCCCGGGGCCGAAGGCCTCGTCATATCGGGCGGCGAAGCGCTCCACCCGCTCCTCCTCCACGCCGCTGGAGCGGAGGACCGCCGTCACCACACCCTGGGACACGGTCAGGGGCTCCTCCTCCTTATTCAGCTTATGCTCGGCGATCATGTCCCGGAGCTGGTCGTTCACCGTCTCCACCACCTGATAGCTGCAATCTTCCTCCAGGGCCTCCCCCATAACGCTCTGGAAGGTCTCCATCTGCACCGCCGCCGCCATGGGCGGGGTCTGACGAAAGACAGCGTCTACAAAGGCGGGTCGAGTATCTGCGATATCCTTTGTGTAGAGAAGGGCGTCGTACAGATTGGTGCTCCGGTCATCAAAAGCGGGGAAAAGGAACCCGGTGGCCGGTGCGGACACCACCCAGTCCACCGCCAGATGGTGGAACAGATTCTCATGGGCGGAGTAGGTCAGGGCGGGCTTGGTCTGCTTCACCGGGCAGACGCTGCACAGGATGTAGCGGTACACCTCCTCGGAGGCGTCCTCCTGCCGGTCCCCATCCTTGGAGCGATAGGGTACATCGTAGGCGTCGCTGGCCAGAAGGATCATATAATTCCCCTCCAACTCCAGGGAGCCGATGGCCCGCTGGAAAAAGGTCTGTACCGCCTCCTCGTCCTTCAGCTGAGAGTCACGGAGCTTCATCAGCAGCCCGTGCTCCTCCCCCTCCGCCACCTGCCGGGTGTCAAAGCGGATGTCCAACAGCTGCTTGCCCAGCGTCCCGGACAGGGTCTTGCGGAGGATGCCCAGCAGCCACTCCCCCTCGTCCTGGCTGAGCATGGAGATGGGCTGGTCAAATTCGGAGATGATCTCCTGTTTGTCGTTGACATAGCATCCCCGCACATGGGTGATATTGCTCCGGTCCGCTTTGAAGCGGCGGCGCAGCTCAGCGACTTCCTTTTCGTTCATGGTGCCTCCTTGCACATACGGACGGCACAGAAACAGGACGAAAGCCTGGACTGTGCCGCATGAAATCCCTATTCTGTCGGCGGAGCTGACCTCCACTGTGGAGGCCAGCTCCGCACTGGCTTAGATTGTACCATTTTTTCCGGAGCTGTCAAGAGAGGGAGGCGGCAGGCGTCCCGGCGCGCTCCGTATGGCGTGACCGAGGACAGCCGCCTCCCCATTTTTCCTCTCTTACTCCTTCTCCCCGCTGTCATCCGTCCCCAGATTGACCGCAGCGGCATCCACCTTGGCCTCGGCCAGGATGTACGTCACCACGCTCACCAGGGAGGTGACCGCACCGGCTACGCTGGTGATGCTGTCGCCGTCCACGCCGAAGGCCAGGGCGACCCCCACCACCACACCGATGATGGCGGCCCACAGCTTTCGGCTGCTCAGTTTTTCCAGAATGACTTCCATACTTTACACTTTCCTTTCTGATAATATGGTTTCTCCCTCCGTCACGCCTTACGCCGTGCCACCTCTACCTCTTTGCGGCACTGACGCCTCAAAGAGGGAGGCTAGAGGTCTACGCAAATCCCTTGGCTCCCTCTTTGAGGGAGCTGTCAGCGAAGCTGACTGAGGGAGAAAATGAAATCTCCTCTTTTTACCTCCCCTGAAAGGGGAGGGGGACCGGCGTTAGCCGGTGGAGGGGTGCCGCACGCACTCCCAACTCGTACAAATCCCCGGCGAATCCGCAAAATGGTTTCACTTCTTTGCCTGCTCCAAATCCTCAATCCGGTGGTTGGCAACTTTAATCTGCTCGTCCACCACCGCCTCATGCTGTTCCAGCTTGTAGGTTCGCTCGATGACCTCATTGTGCTTTCCCACCTTCTTTTCCAGCTCCTCCAGCCGATAGGTGATAAGAGCCGTGGTCTTGTCCGCCTGTTTCCGCTGTGCGCTGGCCTGGACTGCATTGTTTATCATGCAGCCGATGAGAGCCGCTAATGCAGAGATCAGGCTGGCCAGAATCGTCTCACTCATCC
>JAJQHP010000225.1 GCA_021199695.1 Clostridiales bacterium | reverse complement strand
GATGCAGACAACGACCCACCGGGAGCGGAACCGCCTGGCGGCCCTGGCGGCGGGACTGGACGCCATGAGCCCCATGAAGGTGCTGGCCAGGGGATACAGCCTGGCCCAGAACGGGGAGGGGCGCATTTTGTCCTCCGTGGACCAGGCCGCTCTGGGGGAGGAGATCACTCTGCGGCTCGCTGACGGCAGATTAAACTGCACTGTGATGAACAAGAAAAAGGACGTGTGAGCATGGCTTCCAAAAAGTTGAATTTTGAGGAATCAATGGCCCGGCTGGAGACCATCGTCTCCCAGCTGGAGCGGGGGGAGGTCCCCCTGGAGCAGTCCATCGCCCTGTTTGAGGAGGGGACGAAGCTCATTGCCGGGTGCAGCAAGCTGCTGGACTCTGCGGAACAGAAGGTACAGAAGCTGTCCAAGGGCCCGGATGGAGAGCCGGTGGGGCAGCCCTTTGAAAGCGAGGAGTAGACAAGTGGACTTCCAGAGAGAATTGAGCGCCTATCAGGAGAAAATAGAGAGCTACCTGGAGCAGTGCTTCACCGGCGAGCCTCCCTATGGGGAGCTGTATACCGCCATGCGGTACAGCCTTCTGGCAGGGGGAAAGCGTATCCGGCCGGTGCTGACCATGGCCTTTTGCCAGGCCGCCGGAGGGGAAGGGGAGCAGGCGCTGCCCTTCGCCGCCGCCATCGAGATGGTCCACACCTATTCCCTCATCCATGACGACCTGCCCTGTATGGACAACGATGACCTCCGCCGGGGCCGACCCACCAATCACAAGGTATTCGGGGAGTGCATGGCGGTGCTGGCGGGGGACGCCCTCCAGGCGGCGGCCTTTGAGCAGGTGCTCTCCGCCCCCCTGCCGGAGGAGCGGCGGCTGACGGCGGCGCTGACCCTGGCCCGGGAAGCGGGGCAGGACGGGATGTGCGCCGGACAGGTGCTGGATATGCAGGGGGAGGAGCGAACGCTTACCCCGGAGGAGATCGCCGGTATGAACGCCCTGAAAACCGGCTGCCTGCTGGAGGCGGCCTGTCTCATGGGGGTGGCCGCCGCCGGAGGCAGTACGGAGCAGATGCAGGCCGCCCGGGAGTACGCCGCCGCCGTGGGGCTTGCCTTCCAGATCCGGGATGACATCCTGGACATGACCGCCACGTCGGCGGAGATGGGCAAGACGGTGGGGAAGGACGCCGCCCAGGGGAAATCCACCCTGGTTTCCCTATGGGGTGTGGAGGAATCGGAGCGCATCATCCGGGAGCAGACCCAGATCGCCAAACGGGCCCTGGAGGGGACCGGACTGGAAACGACTTTTCTGGAGGCTCTGGCAGACTATCTGGCAGGCCGGAGCAACTGACGAAAGCGAGGACGAAGATATATGCCGTTGGGAAATCGAATTCTGGTGCTGTCTGCCCTCTCCTGGGCGCTGGCACAGCTCGCCAAAGGTTTTATTCAGCGCATCACAGAGGGATACTTTTCCCGGGAAAAATTTCTGGAGAGCGGCGGTATGCCCAGCTCTCACTCTGCCCTGGTGACCTGTTGCGCCACGACCACCGGGCTGCTCTACGGTTTTGACTCGGGGCTGTTCGCCATTGCCTGCCTCTTTGCCATTGTGACCATGTATGATGCAACCCATGTCCGCCGCTCCTCCGGTGAGCAGGCGAAGGTGCTCAACGAACTGCTCAAGAGCATCCCGGAGGAGATGGGGCCCAACCTGATCCACCAGGAGCTCAAGGTCGTCATGGGGCATACGGTGCTCCAGGTGTTTTTTGGCGCCCTGCTGGGCTTCTGCGTGGGGATCGTCGGCGTTGAGCTGTTTCGCTGAACGGGCCGGGGAGGATAAAACAAAACCATGTGGGAGTATGTAAAGGAACTTTCCCTGCCACTGACCGATCTGACGGACAGCGAGGGAATCGAACTGTGCGAAAAGCGGCGCCGGGATCTGGTGCAGTCTGTGGCGGCTACCGGGGGACATCTGGCCTCCAATCTGGGGGCAGTGGAGCTGACGGTCGCTATCCATCGGGTATACGACACCGCCCGTGACCGGGTGGTGTTCGATGTGGGACACCAGTGCTATATCCATAAGATCCTCACCGGCCGGGCGGAGCAGATGGACACCATGCGGAAATTCGGGGGACTTTCCGGTTTCCCGAAGCCCAACGAGAGCGTCCACGACGCTTTTATTGCAGGCCACGCCTCCAACTCGGTGTCCGTGGCGGTGGGCATGGCCCGGGCCAGAAGCATCCGGGGGGAGGACTATGACGTCCTGGCCCTGATCGGGGACGGCGCCCTCACCGGAGGGCTGGCCTATGAGGGGCTTTCCGACGCCGGTGGCAGCGGCGAGCGTATGGTGGTCATTGTCAACGACAACGGCATGAGCATCAAGAAAAATGTGGGAGGCATTGCCACCCTCCTTCGTCGCCACCATCTCAAGGCGTCCTACCTCCGTTTTAAGCAGGCATACCGGAGCTTTACCCGGAAGATACCCGGAGGGAAGCACCTGTACGCCCTGACCCACCGGATCAAAAAGGCCATCAAGGGGACATTGCTGCCCAGCAGTATGTTCGAGGATATGGGCTTTTCCTACCTGGGCCCGGTGGACGGCCACAATCTCAGCGAGCTGACCCGGCTGCTCCGGTACGCCAGGCATCTGGAAGGCCCCGTGGTGGTCCATGTGCGCACCATCAAGGGGAAGGGGTACCCTCCGGCGGAGGCCATGCCCTCCAATTTCCACGGGGTCGCCCCCTTCCGGCCGGAGACGGGCCTTCCTCTGAAGCCGGCGAAGGAGAGCTTCTCCTCCGTCTTTGGAAGGACCATGTGTAAACTGGGCCAGGAGGAGACGAACCTCTGCGCCGTCACCGCCGCCATGGAGAGCGGCACCGGGCTGTCCGGCTTTGCCGAGCGGTTCCCCCGGCGGTTCTTTGACGTGGGCATCGCCGAGGGCCACGCCGTCTCCATGTGCGCGGGCATGGCGAAGCAGGGGCTGGTGCCCGTGTTTGCCGTCTACTCCACCTTCCTGCAGCGGTCCTATGATATGCTTATCCATGATGTGGCCATCCAGAAGCTCCATGTAGTGCTGGGGGTAGACCATGCGGGCCTGTCCGGGGAGGATGGGGAGACCCATCAGGGTACTTACGATGTCTCCATGCTCTCCGCCGTCCCCCATATGGTCATTTTGGCCCCCGCCAGCTTTGCCGAGCTGGAGAGTATGCTCTCCTGGTCGGTGAAGGAGGCCCGTGGGCCGGTGGCCATTCGTTACCCCAAGGGGGGCGAGAACGGCTTCTCGGAGGACACCTCCGACCAGCCCACCGTCATCCTGCGCCAGGGGACGGACATGACCCTGGTGACCTACGGCACTCTGATCGGGGAGGCTCTGGAGGCCGCCCGGATGCTGGAAAAGCGGCAGATCTTCTGCGAGGTCATCAAGCTCAACCGCATCTCCCCTCTGGACAGCGGCCCGGTGCTGGACAGCGTCAGGCGCACCCACCGGCTGACCGTGGTGGAGGAGGTGGCCTCCCGGGGCTCGGTGGGCCGGGACCTGGCCACACAGTTGGCGGCGCTGAACGTCTGGCTGAAACGGGTCGTTCTGCTCAACGCCGGGGACGGACTGGTCACCCACGGCAGCATCTCTCAGCTGCGGGAGCTGCTGGGCATCGATGGGGCCCACATCGCGGCAGCCATTGAGGAGGCGGTCTCATGAGCAAGGTGAGACTGGACCAGGCCCTGGTACAGCAGGGCCATGCCCCCACCCGGCAGAAGGCCCAGGCGATCATTATGGCCGGGCAGGTGTTTGTAGACGGACGCCGGGTGGACAAGAGCGGCTATGCCGTCCCCGAAGGGGCGGAGATACAGGTCCGGGGCAAGACGCTGGAATACGTCAGCCGGGGCGGGCTGAAGCTGGAAAAGGCGATGAAAACCTGGCCCATCACCCTGGAGGGGGCGGTCTGTATGGACTGTGGGGCCTCCACCGGCGGCTTTACCGACTGTATGCTGCAAAACGGCGCGGCAAAGGTCTACGCCGTGGACGTGGGCTACGGCCAGCTGGACTGGAAGCTCCGGGGGGATGAGCGGGTGGTCTCCATGGAGCGCACCAACGCCCGGTATCTCACCCCGGAGCAGTTTTCGGAGAAGCTGGACTTCATCTCGGTGGACGTGTCCTTTATCTCTCTGGGACTGATTTTGCCCGCCCTGCGCCCCCTGCTCCGGGAGCATGGGCAGATGGTCTGTCTGGTCAAGCCTCAATTTGAGGCGGGACGGGAAAAGGTGGGGAAGAAGGGGGTCGTCCGCGACCCGGCGGTTCACCGGGAGGTGCTGGAGCATTTTCTGACCCACGCCGGGGACAACGACCTGGCCGTCCTCGACATGACCTTTTCCCCCATCCGGGGGCCGGAGGGCAATATCGAATACCTGGGCTGGCTGGAGGCCGGGGGACACACGGATACGCTCCCCGATCTGGACGGGATGGTCCGTCGTTCCCATGAGAGTCTGGAGAAAACGCCATGAAAGTGATTTTGAGTCCCAATCCCTATCGGGACAAGGGACTGCGCGCTGTGCGGGAGGCCCGGCGCATTTTGGGGCAGGACGGGGTGGAGACCGCCGTCTGCCTGCCCTTCCGCCCGGACGGCGGCTGTGAGCTGCCGGAGGACATCCGGTTTGAGGCACTGCAGGACGCCGCCCGGGGGGCCGATCTGCTCATCTGCTTTGGCGGCGATGGCACCATCCTTCACTCGGCCAAGCTGGCGGCGGAGTACCATTTCCCCATCCTGGGGGTGAATATGGGCAGCGTGGGCTTTATGGCAGAGCTGGAGCACGGGGAGCTGAAGCTCCTCCACCGGCTGGTGAAGGGAGAGTATACCCTGGAGCACCGGGCCATGATGGATGTCCGGGTCTTTCGGGACAAACGGGTCATCCACCGGGAGCTGGCGCTGAACGACGCCACCATCACCAAGGGGGCTGTGGCCCGGGTGATCGATCTGGCGGTCTACGGAGACCGGGTGAAGATCATGGAGTTTTCCGGAGACGGGGTCATTGTGGCCACCCCCACCGGCTCCACCGCCTACTCCATGTCGGCGGGGGGACCCATTGTAGAACCTACGGCGGACAATCTGATTGTTACCCCCATCTGCGCCCACGCCCTCCAGGCCAAGAGCTTTGTGCTGGGGCCGGAGCGGGTGATCGCCGTCCGGGCCAACCGCCAGAGCCGGAAAACGGCTTACCTCTCGGTGGACGGGGGCAAGGCCTTCCGCCTGGGGAGCGGAGACATTGTAGAGCTGCGCAACGGGGGAGAACACATTGAGCTGGTCCGGCTCAGCGGCCGGAACTTCTATGAGATCATCAGCCAAAAGCTGGGCGGAAACTGAGAATCGAGGAGACAGGATGAAGGAACAGAGACAGCGGGCGATCCTTGATATCATTGCCCGGCAGGATGTAGAGACCCAGGAGCAACTGCTGGCGGCGTTGCGGGAGCAGGGATTCCGCTGTACCCAGGCGACCATCTCCCGGGACATCAAGGAGTTGCAGCTGGTCAAGGAGCTGAGCGCCTCCGGAGAGTACCGGTATGTGATCTCCGACCGCAGAGGGCAGGGGGAACACGACGAGCGGCTGCGGAATATCTTCCGTGAGGGGGTCATCAGCGCGGCCTGCGCCCAGAACCTGGTGGTGGTCAAGACCATGCCGGGGCTTGCCAATGCGGCGGCGTCCGCCCTGGACCATATGGAGATCGAAAATATGGTGGGCACCCTGGCGGGAGACGACACCGCCCTGCTCATCATGGATACCAGCCAGGCGGCGGAGGCGTTTTGCGACGAGATCCGGTCCATGCTGCGCTAAACGGTGTTTTGCGGCAGAGGGGAGGGACAGGTATGCTTTCTCTGCTTCACATTGAAAATATCGCGGTCATCCAGTCGGCGGACATCCAGTTCGACCGGGGCTTCAACGTGCTCACCGGTGAGACGGGGGCGGGCAAGTCCATTGTGGTGGACGCCATTGACGCCATTCTGGGGGGCAGGACCAGCCGGGACCTGATCCGCACCGGAGCAAGGTATGCCCTGGTGAGCGCCCAGTTTACCGGAACGGCGGTTGGTCCCTGGCTGGAGCGGAACGGATTCCCTCACCAGGAGGGAGAGCTGGTGCTCCAGCGCCAGATCCAGCAGGGGGGACGGAACGTCTGCCGCCTGAACGGACAGCCCATCACCGTCGCCCAGATGCAGGAGCTGGGCCGTCAGCTCATCAACATCCACGGCCAGCACGACGGGCAGCAACTGTTAGACCCCATGTGCCATCTTTCCTATCTGGACAGCTTTGGCGGGACGGAGCCGCTGCTGACCGCCTATCAGGAAAGCTATGCCCAGGCCGCCCGCCTGGCCCGGGAGATCAACTCCCTGCGCATGGACGAGGCGGAGAAGGCCCGGAGAATGGACTCCCTGGACTACCAGATCCGAGAGCTGGAGCGGGCGGAGCTGAAGCCGGGTGAGGACGAGGAGCTGTCCCAGCGGCGGCAGAAGCTGCGCAATGCGGGCAAGCTGATGGACGGGCTGGAGGAGGCCGCCGTCGCCCTCGCGGGCAGCGATGAGGCGGACGGGGCCGTGACCCTGCTGGGCCGGGCGGAGAACGCCCTGCGCAGTCTGGGCCGATATTCCGAATCACTGGCCCAGATCGCAGACAGCCTGGCGGAGGCCCGTTATGCCGTGGACGATCTGGCGGAGCAGGTGGCCCGGGAGCGGGACGGCCTGGAGGTCTCCCCCGGGGAGCTGGACCTGCTGGAGGGACGGCTGGATCTGATCTATCGCCTGCGGAAAAAGTACGGCGACACGGTGGAGGATATGCTGGCCTACCTGGAGCGGTGCAAACAGGAGCGGGAGCAGATCGAGTACGCCGACGACCGCATTGCCAAGCTGGAGGTCCAGTGGCGGGCCGCCGTGGTGGAGACCCGGAAACGGGGGGAGGCCCTCTCTCAGGCCAGAAAAGCGGCGGCGGAGCGGATGCAGAGCCGCATCCGGAAGGAGCTGACCGACCTGGATATGCCGAAGGTGCGGTTCCAGGTGGATTTTGCCCCCAAGCCGGGGAAGCTCCACATGGACGAGACGGGGATGGACGAGGTGCAGTTCCTCATGTCCGCCAACGTGGGGGAGGACCTGAAGCCCATCCACAAGATTGCCTCTGGCGGTGAGCTGGCCCGTATCATGCTGGCGCTGAAAAATGTACTGGCGGAGAACGAGGCGGTGGCTACCCTGGTCTTTGACGAGGTGGATACCGGCGTCTCCGGCCGGGCGGCCCAGAAGGTGGCCAGGAAAATGTCCGACGTGGCCCGGCACAAGCAGGTGCTCTGCGTCACCCATCTGCCCCAGATCGCCGCCATGGCGGACGTCCACTTCTCGGTGGAAAAGGGGGAGCGGGACGGTCGCACCTACACCGCCGTGGAGCAGCTCACCCGGCAGCGGCGGATGGAGGAGGTGGCCCGTCTCTCCGGCGGAGAACAAGTCACTGAGGCCCTGCTCCGCAGCGCCGGGGAGATGCTGGAGCAGGCGGAGAGCTGGAAGGAACGGCGGAGAAATGAAGGATGAAAACCGTTTTCTCGTTGAATTTCCTTGACACCAGCAAAAAAGAATGGTATAGTTTCCACTGAAAATGCGATGATGAGGCCCAGTATCACAGCTTCCTCTGTTCAGAGAGCCCCCGGTCGGTGGGAGGGGGAGAGAGCGCTGTGAGAATACCCCTCTGAGCAGCCCCCTGAACGCAGCGTGTCAGTAGGGGAGAGGCCGGGTGTGCCCGTTACAGCGCCGGAGTTTGTCAGAACTCCCTGAGGCTCATTCCGTGAGGAACGGGCGAACCAGAGGTGGTACCGCGCAATGCTGCGCCCTCTGTCCCAAATCCGGGGACAGAGGGCTTTTTGTATGCCAGTCCCCAAAAATGAAAAGGAGACAAATGACGATGACACTGTACGAAGAACTGACAGCCCGGGGCCTGATCGCCCAGGTGACCGACGAGGAAAAGGTCAAAGAGATGATCAACAACGGCAAGGCCACCTTCTATATCGGCTTTGACCCCACGGCGGACTCTCTCCATGTGGGCCACTTTATGGCCCTGAGCCTGATGCGCCGGATGCAGAAGCACGGCAACCGTCCCATCGCCCTGCTGGGCGGCGGCACCGCCATGGTGGGCGACCCCTCCGGCAAGAGCGATATGCGGAAGATGATGACCCGGGAGACCATCCAGCACAACGCCGACTGCTTCAAGGAGCAGATGAGCCGTTTTATCGACTTCTCCGACGGCAAGGCCCTGATGGTCAACAACGCCGACTGGCTGCTGGAGCTGAACTATGTGAATCTGCTCCGGGAGGTGGGCGCCTGCTTCTCTGTGAACAATATGCTGCGGGCGGAGTGCTACAAGCAGCGGATGGAGAAGGGGTTGAGCTTTCTGGAGTTCAACTACATGATCATGCAGTCCTATGACTTCTACCATCTCTACCAGGAGTACGGCTGCAACTTCCAGTTTGGCGGCGATGACCAGTGGTCCAATATGCTGGGCGGCCGGGAGCTGATCCGTCGCAAGCTTGGCAAGGAGGACGCAGAGGCCATGACCATCACCCTGCTGCTCAACAGCGAGGGAAAGAAGATGGGCAAGACCGTCTCCGGGGCGGTCTGGCTGGACCCGAACAAGACCTCTCCCTACGATTTCTACCAGTACTGGCGGAATGTGGATGACGCCGACGTGATCAAGTGCCTGAAAATGCTCACCGAGGTGCCTCTGGAGCAGATCTTCGAGATGGAGACCTGGGAGGGCAGCCAGCTCAACCGGGCCAAGGAGATTCTGGCCTACGAGCTGACCGCACTGGTCCACGGCGAGGACGAGGCGAAGAAGGCCCAGGCCACGGCAAAGGCCCTGTTTGGCGGCGCGGGGGCCTCCGACGATATGCCGGAGACGGTGGTGTCTGCCAACGATCTGACCGACGGCAGCATCTCCCTCATCCGGCTGCTGACCCTGTCCGGCCTGGCCTCCTCCAATGGGGACGCCAAGCGGGCGATCACCAAGGACAAGTGCATCAGCGTGGGAGAGGAGAAGGTGCTGGATGCCGCCGCCACCTACACGGCAGAGCAGCTCTCCGGCCAGGGACTGGTGCTGAAAAAGGGCAAGAAGGTGTATCATCGGGTGCATCTGTAAGAGGGAACAGACAGCAAAAAGCGATGGGTCGCCAGAGGGCGATCCATCGCTTTGCTTCCGGCGAAATCGACAGTAACGACCGACTTGATTTTTGACCCGGCACTTGATTAGGGGAAGGTTATCCCGTATAATAACCCAGTGGACCGCATCCGGGGTCGGAAAACGGACTCTTTACTGGCTGCGGCAGAGAATAGATATTTTTGAGGAATCAAAGCTATGTTTCAAATCATCAAAACCAACGGCAAGGCCCGCCGGGGCGTGTTTACCTGCGCCCATGGCACGGTGCAGACCCCGGTCTTTATGAACGTGGGCACCCAGGGAGCGATCAAGGGTGCGCTGGATGCCGGGGACCTGGAGGGTCTGGGCTGTCAGATCGAGCTGTCCAACACCTACCACCTCCATGTCCGCCCGGGAGACCAGGTGGTGAAGGCTATGGGCGGCCTGCACCGGTTTATGGGGTGGAACGGCCCCATTCTCACCGACAGCGGCGGATTTCAGGTGTTCTCCCTGGCAAAGCGGAAGGACATCAAGGAGGAGGGCGTCACCTTCCACAGCCATGTGGACGGCCGTTATATCTTCATGGGACCGGAGGAGTCCATGACTATCCAGGCCAACCTGGGCAGCGACATCGCCATGGCCTTTGATGAGTGCGTGGCAAACCCCTCCACCTATGAGTATGTGGAGCGGTCCGTCCGACGCACCCAGCGTTGGCTGGAGCGTTGTGTGGCCAAGCGCCGGGAGCTGATGGCGGCGCCGGACTGCGTGAATCCGGGACAGATGCTGTTTGCCATCAATCAGGGGGGCACCTACCCAGATTTGCGCATCTGGCACGCAAAGCAGATTTCCGCCATGGAGGGCTACGAGGGTGTAGGCATCGGCGGCCTGGCGGTGGGGGAGAGCACCCAGACCATGTATGACATCATCGACGCTGTGGAGCCGTATCTTCCCGAGGACAAGCCCCGCTATCTGATGGGGGTGGGGACCCCCTCCAACATCATCGAGGGGGTGGCCCGGGGGGTGGACTTCTTCGACTGCGTCATGCCCGCCCGCAACGCCCGCCACGGCAAGCTGTTCACCTGGAACGGTACCATCAACATCAAAAACGAGAAATACAAGTTGGACGAGCGGCCCATCGAGGAGGGGTGTCAGTGCCCCACCTGCCGGAGCCACTCCCGGGCCTATCTCCGCCACCTGTTCAAGGCGGAGGAGATGCTGGCAATGCGTCTGGCCGTGACCCACAACCTGTGGTTCTACAACCATCTGATGGGGGCCATCCGGGACGCCCTGGACGAGGGGACGTTCGACCGGTTCCGGGCGGAATATTCCGCCCGGCTGGGGACGCGGCTGTGAAAACGGACGACAG
>JAJQHP010000055.1 GCA_021199695.1 Clostridiales bacterium | reverse complement strand
GGGGTGGAGGCCCAGACCCTGGCCAACACCTATCTGGCGCTGGATCACGACCTGGAGATTTTGCCGGTCATCAACAAGATCGACCTCCCCGCCGCCGACCCCAAACGGGTGAAGGAGGAGATTCAGAACAACATCGGCCTCCCCGCCGCCGACGCCCCGGAGATCTCCGCCAAGGCGGGCATTAACATCCCCGCCGTCCTGGAGGACGTGGTGGACAACATCCCCGCCCCGGAGGGCGACCCAGAGGCCCCGTTAAAGGCCCTGATTTTTGACAGCCAGTACGACTCCTACCGGGGCGTGGTGGTGCTGATCCGGGTGATGGACGGGAAGCTGTCCGTGGGTATGGATGTGCAGATGATGGCCTCCGGCGCCACCTACAAGGTGGTGGAGTGCGGCCATATGCTGCCCATCGGCATGGAGCCACGGGAGGAGCTCACCGCCGGAGAGGTGGGCTACTTCACCGCCAGCATCAAAAACGTCCGGGATACCAGCGTGGGCGACACCGTCACCGGGGCAGCTCGCCCCACGGCTGAGGCCCTCCCCGGCTATCGTCCCGCCCAGCCCATGGTCTACTGCGGCATCTACACCGAGGACGGCTCCAAGTACCCCGACCTCCGGGACGCTCTGGAAAAGCTCCAGCTCAACGACGCCTCCCTGGTCTTTGAGCCGGAGTCCTCCGCCGCTTTGGGCTTCGGGTTCCGGTGCGGCTTTCTGGGGCTGCTCCACATGGAGATCATCCAGGAGCGGCTGGAGCGGGAGTTCGACCTGGATCTGGTCACCACCCTGCCCAACGTCATCTATGAGATCGTCAAGACGGACGGCTCCATCGTCCGGGTGGACAACCCCCACAACTACCCGGACCCCGCCGTCATCAAGGAGGCCCGGGAGCCGTATGTCAACGTCTCCATCATCTCCCCCAACGACTATGTGGGAGACATCATGCCCATCTGCCAGGAGCGCCGGGGAGAGTACCGGGATATGCAGTACCTGGACACCAACCTGGTGGAGCTGCATTATGCCATGCCCTTAAACGAGACGATCTTTGACTTCTTCGACACCCTCAAGGCCCACACCAAGGGCTACGCCTCCCTGGACTACGAGCTGGCGGACTACCGCACCAGCAGCTTGGTGAAGGTGGACTTTCTCCTCAACGGGGACAAGGTGGACGCCCTGAGCATTATCGTCCACAAGGACAAGGCCTATGGCCGGGCCCGGCGTATCTGCGAGAAGCTGAAGGAGAACATCCCCCGTCAGCAGTTCGAGGTGCCCATCCAGGCGGCCATCGGCGGCAAGATCATCGCCCGGGAGACCATCAAGGCGGTGCGGAAGGACGTGTTGGCCAAGTGCTACGGCGGCGACATCACCCGAAAGAAAAAGCTGCTGGAAAAGCAGAAGCGGGGCAAGAAGAAGATGCGCTCCCTGGGCACAGTGCAGATGCCCACCGAGGCGTTTATGGCGGTGCTCAAGCTGGACAGCCAGTGATGGTATTTGCCCCCCTTGGCTCCCTCTTTGAGGCAGGGAGCGAAGCGGAAGTGCCGCTTGACGGCGGAGCTGGCTGCCCGTAGGGCAGACTGAGGGAGTGCCGCCCGCAGGGCGGCTCGATAGCCGCTTAAGACCCACTATCAGCGAATTCGCCGAACGGTTTCTGCTTGATGACAGTGCTTGCTGCACCCCTCCACCGGCTTGCGCCGGTCCCCCTCCCCTTTCAGGGGAGGCAGTTTGTCCCTGCTATTATTCTCACTCTCTCCCCAAACCTACGATAAAACAACAGAAAACGCCCCTCCGGCGTCTCTGACGAGGTACTGTGATGAACGAAACTCCTCTGGAAGCTCCCCTCTACGATGCCCTGCGGCAGTTTGCCGACGAGAAGCCCCTGCGAATGCATATGCCGGGGCACAAGGGGATCGGTCTCCCCGTCCCGGAGCTCCGGGGCTATGCCGCTCTGGACTTCACCGAGACCGACCGCACCGGCGACCTATACCGGGCGGACGGGCTGATCGACCGGGCGGAGCAGCTGTGGGCGGACTACTGGGGCAGCGAGAGCTGTCTGTTTCTCACCGGCGGCTCCACCCAGGGGCTGCACACCGCCCTGTCTCTGGCGGCGGAGGCCGGCAGCACGGTCATTATGGACCGGGTGAGCCACCGGTGCCTCCACACGGGAATGGCCCTGCTGGACCTCCGCCCGGTATGGCTGGAGCGGCCCTGGCTGACGGAGGGCGGCGTATGGGGGCCGGTGTCCCCGGAGTCGGTGGCCCGTCTGCTGGACGAGACGGGGAGCCGGACGGTGTGCATCACCTCCCCCACCTATTACGGAGTCTGCTCCGATGTGGAGGCCATTGCGAAGGTCTGTCATGACCGGGGGGCCAGACTGGTGGTGGACGGGGCCCACGGGGCACATCTGCCCATATTCTACCGGGAGAATCCCTACGGTTTCGCTGACCTGGTCACCGTCTCCGCCCACAAGACCCTTCCCGCCCCGGGACAGTCCGCCCTGCTGTTTG
>JAJQHP010000074.1 GCA_021199695.1 Clostridiales bacterium | reverse complement strand
GGCGGTCAGGCCCTTGGGCATGGTGGACATCATGTCGGGGTCTACAATGGCGATGTCGGGGATATCGTTCACATCCACGCAGACGAACTTCCGCTTCTTCTGCACGTCGGTGATGACGTAGTTGATGGTAGCCTCAGCGGCGGTGCCGGCGGTGGTGGGAACAGCGATGGTGAACACGGTGCGGTTCTTGGTGGGGGCCACGCCCTCCAGAGAGCGGACGTCGGCAAACTCCGGGTTGTTGATAATGATGCCGATGGCCTTGCCGGTGTCCATGGAGGAGCCGCCGCCGATGGTGATCATATAGTCGGCCCCGGACTTCTTATAGGCCTCCACGCCGGAGAGGACGTTCTCGATGGTGGGGTTGGGCTTGATGTCGGAATAGACCTCATAGGCCATGCCGTTGGCATCCAGCAGATCGGTGACCTTCTTGGTGACGTTGAACTTCACCAGGTCGGGGTCAGAGGCGACGAACGCCTTCTGGAAGCCCTTGGAAGCGATGATGCCGGGGATCTCCTGAATCGCGCCCTTGCCGTGGTAGGAAATGCCGTTGAGTACGAAACGATTGACAGCCATGGGAATTACCTCCTGTTATTTACCCCCAGTAACTGGGTGGTTGACCAGTGTATTATATCCGATTTGCGAAATAATTTCAATGCTTCTCATAGAGGAACTTCTCGGGCAGAGTGACCTTGAAGTCCACCGCCAGGTGACGGAAGTCGTCGGGCTGGATGGTCTGGAGCTTGTAGGGCTGCATGGAGCGCACCTTCACCAGAATCTCGGCGGACTTCTCTACCGTGTGCATCAGGCCGAAGGTCAGGTCGAAGTCCTCGCCGGAGCAGAACATCCCGTGATGGGCCCAGATAGCCACGTCGTACTTCTTCATCAGCTCAGAGGTGGCCACGGCGATGTCCCGGCCGCCGGGCACCATCCAGGGCACCACGCCGATGCCGTTGGGGAACACCACCGGGCACTCGGTAGCCATCTCCCACAGCTCACGGGTGAAGGCCTCGTCAGTCAGGGGCAGCACGAAGGTCAGGGCGATGGTGTTGGCGGGGTGGGCGTGGTAGATGACCCGGTGCTTGCCGCCGGTGGCGATGACCTTCACCTCATGGTTCATCAGGTGGGAGGGCAGCTCGCTGGTGGGACGGCCGCCGTTGACCAGGCCCCAGCAGATGCGGTAGTTCTCGCCCTTGTCGTCCAGCTCGATGATGCAGAAGGAGTCCTCCGGCTTGATGGTGACGTTGCGGAAATACTTGCCGGAGCCGGTGACCAGGAAATACTCCCCGGCCAGCTTGGGGACGGTGGTGCCGATGGGCCGCCACTCGGCGGGGTGAAGCTCCTCCTTCACCTGCTCTACCTCCTCCGGCTTGATGCGGTAGCTCAGGTTGCCGCCGTTGCGCTCGTGCCAGCCCTGCTGCCAGCCGTCGTCGGCCATGCGCATAAAGCCCTGTACGAATTCTGCGTCCAATACCTTCATTTGACTCATTCCTTTCTGATATTCCGTTGGGTTTGACGGATGTTTACCGGGTGACGATGTCCACCGGCACGTTCAAAATCTTTGCCACCTTCAAAACGGTGTCGATGTGCCGTCCGGTGGCTGCGGCAAAGTGGTGGGTGGGGCCGCACTCGCTCCAGCGGGTGACGAACTCCCGGGCCCCGCAGGTGAACCGGGTGCGCATATTGGTGTCACCGAAGGAGAGAATCTTGCCCTCCTCGTTGACGCCCTCCGCCACGACAAACTTGAAGTTGCCGTTGCCGTCCTGGGTGATGGCCAGATAGGTCACGGGGCCGGTGTAGGGGTAGAACTGGGTCAGGTAGCCGCCGCCGGTCTTGCCGTGGAACACCTTGACGATCTTCATGGTGGGCTTCCTGTCGGAGATGTCCGCGTCGCCGGAGCCGCTGTGGCCGATGATGGCGATGTCATCGTTGAAATCGATGGAGTACATCTCCGCCAGCTGTCCGGTGCCGGAGATGGTCTTGAGGATGCTCATGGCCATAGCCACCTTCATATCGCCCTCCACGGCGCAGGCAGTGCCCTGCTTGATGAGCATGGAGAAGGCGGGGATGAGCATACTGTCCAGCACGCCGGCCTTGCCCTGGGCGTAGCCGTCATAATGAGAGGCGATGAGGCCCAGCTGCTCGTCCTTCACCCACTGCTCAAAGGCGACCACGTATTTCGCCATCTCCCAGACCTCTTCGATGCTGCCGCCGCCCTCGATGTCGAAGGTGTCCAGGATGTCCTGGGCCTTGGCCCGGATGGCATCCTCGTCGGTGACGTTGTCGGCGATGGCCCACATCTTCTCCCAGTCAAACTGCTTGGTGTACAGGCCCATCCGGCGGTAGAGGTTGGACTCGTCGATATACAGGTCCATCATGCCGGGATAGGGGCGGCCGATCTGGGCGATGTTGGTCTGGCGGAAGCGGCGGCGCACCTGGGCCGCCTTGCACCAGTCCTCGATCTCCGCCTGCACGGAGGGGTCGCCGCCCTCCACCCCGCCGGTGAT
>JAJQHP010000069.1 GCA_021199695.1 Clostridiales bacterium | reverse complement strand
CCCTTCTATATGTTCGGCCAGACCCTGAACCCCATCATCCGCTCTGACGGCAGCCCCAACTTCGCCATGGCCGCCACCCTGGCCGGATGCGCCGCCAACATCGTCCTTGACCCCATCTGCATCTACGTCCTCCGCTGGGGCATGATGGGCGCCGCCGTGGCCACCGTGGCCGGGCAGATCATCACCGCCGCCGCCTCCGTGTGGTATCTGTTCCACCTGAAGGCGGTCCGGCTGGAAAAGAGCAGCTTCCGGCTCAGCGGACGGCTCATGGGCCGGTTCCTGCCCTTGGGGATTTGCAGCTTCCTGTCCCAGGTGTCCATGGTGCTGTCCATGGCCGCTGTCAACAACATGATCCAGAAGTATGGCGCTCTGGACGCTATTTTCGGCCAGGCGGAATATGCGCAAATCCCCATGGCGGTGGTGGGCATCGTCATGAAGGTGTTCCAGGTGGTCATCTCCATCGCCATCGGCCTGGCCGCCGGGTGCATCCCCGTGGTGGGCTACAACATCGGCGCAGGCCGGAAGGACCGTGTCCGCAGCCTGCTCACCCATCTGCTGGCGGCGGAGGCCATCGTGGGCCTGATCGCCATGCTCATCGTGGAGCTCTTCCCCGCCCAGCTCATCGGCATCTTCGGCGCCGCCAACGAGAGCGCCTATTACACCGAGTTCGCCATCAAGGCCTTCCGCACCTATCTGTGTATGCTCATCCTGGCCTGTGTGAACAAGGGCACCTTTATCTTCCTCCAGGCCCTGGGCAAGGCGGGCCTGTCCACCATGCTCTCCATGGTGCGTGAGGTGGTCTTTGGCGTGGGCCTGGCCCTGCTGCTGCCGGTGTTCTTCGGTCTGGACGGAGTGCTGTACTCCATGCCCGTCTCCGACGTGCTCACCGGCGTCATCTCCGCCGTCGTTCTGGTCTACACCTACCGCAGCCTCCGGGACGGCCCGGAGACTCTGAGCCATGGCGTGACCCAGACCGCCGTCAACTGAGTATAAGGCATAACTTCCCCCGGCCTCCGTGGAACCCCCCACCGGAGGCCGGGGGTATTTTGCGCAAAACGTTTTTTGCCCGGTGGGAAAAGAAATCTCTTTCCCCCGCCTCCGTATTCTGCTATACTGGTGATAAGAATGTACAGTCTCCTCCACCCGGGAATGGAGGGCTTTATGTCAGGAGTGCTCCCTATGGAAGAAGAAAAACGGAATGTCTCCCCGCTGCTGGCGGGACCTCTGGGCCGAATGGATCGCTGCGACCCCCTGGTCCCCATCACCTGCCCGGATGCGGAGACGCTGCTGAACGCCCTGGCCTCCGGTCGGGCCGTTCCTCTGTGCTGCCCCGCCGACTCCGCCGAGGAGATCGAGTCCGCCGCCGTCACTGATCTGGAGCCGGAGGCGCTGGCCCAGGCGCTGGAGCGGCTGGCCCTGACCGCAGAGCGGTCGGCAAAGCTCCAGGGCAGCCCCGTCCTCTGCCTGGCGGAGGATCGCCTGGTGCTGGGGGAGGATTACGCAGGTCCCCTGCTGATCTCCCCCGTGGTGCTGGAGGGGGCCCCCGGAAGCTGGAAGCTCCGCCGGGGCAGCGAGAACCCCATCCTCAACCGTCCCCTGCTGGACCGCCTGGCCCAGGACTGTCCTGCCCCGGAGGGGAGCTGGCGGCTGAGCCGGGTCTTTCTCCGGGAGCAGCTGGAGGGCCTGCTGGAGGGCCGGGAGGACTGGCGGCAGGAGGAAGGCCTTTGGCTGGGCTGCTTCCCGGTAGAGGCCCTGGAGCAGTACGCCGCCCCGTCCCAGACCTGGCCGGAGGGCTCTCTCGCCGCCGCCCTGACCGGAGGCGGCGCACTCTCTCCCCAATCCGCCCCTGACCCGAACCGGTCCGCTCCGGCAGAGGAGGGCATTCTGGCCCCTCTCCCTCTGGATGGGGTGCAGATGACCGCCCTGGCCCGGCTGGGCCATGACGGACATCTCCTGGTCTCCGGCGGCCGGGGCTCCGGTCGGACCCAGCTGCTGGCAGGTCTGCTGTCCAACGCCATGGGCGGCCGTCAGTACATCCTGGCCGTGGCCCGGACGGAGCGGGACCGCAACGATCTCCTCCACCGGATGGAGGACCTGGGCCTGGGGCGACTCTGTCTCTGCATTCCCCAGACCGGCGACCGGAAAAAGGCGGTGCTGCGGCAGTACAATCTGGCCCTCCAGCTTCGCCCCCGGGGGAACGGGGGGGATTTTTTCTCCCTGTCTCAGCAGGCTCTCCAGGTCAGCCACCGGCTGGATCGGTACGTCTCCACCCTTCACACCCCCAGCCGCTGCGGGCTGACCCCCTATCAGCTCATCTGCCGCTGTCTGGAGGAGCGGGAGACGGAGGGCATTCTCCCCCTGTCCTCCCCCATGCTCAGCCATCTGGACGCAGACGGTCTCCAGACCCGGCTCATCTGCGCCCAGGAGCTGGCCCATGCCGCCCGCACCCTGGGGCGACCCCCACAGAGCATCCCCTCTCCCCGGTCTGGGGCTGCGAGTACCGCCCGGA